>CALGGX010000088.1 GCA_937916025.1 uncultured Selenomonadales bacterium | reverse complement strand
CGCTCATTCTTTCGATCAAGTCTCGAACATTAAGTTGCGCATTATCGAGGCGGGCGGCGGCGATGAGATTCTTCACTTTGATTGTGTTGACGGCTTGGCGAGCGAAAATGCGCTCGATATCGGTGAGCTCTGTCGGCAATGCGGGCAATGGAAGTTTCGCGCGGAAGGCTCGAGAGGCAACGGCGGACTTATCGAGCTCTGCAGGAAGTTCGGAGTTGAGATCGAATAGCAACGCTTGAAAGGGGGCGGGCATATGTCCGGCATCACGGGGCGGCGTCGGATTGCCGCAAGGGAATTTACCGATCGGATTGATCCGCGCGAGGCGTTTTGGATTCGATTCAATAAAATGCTCGAAGAAAATCACTCGACATTCATCACGTATTACGGCACGGGCGGCATCGGCAAGTCGGCATTGAGCGGCAAGCTGATGGATGAGCTTGACTCGCGCCGCGCGGAGTTTCCGAATGTCGTTTATCTTTATCATGACTTCGTCAACGGCGGCGATTATCGCATGATCCTCAACAATTGGAAGAATGAGTTGAAGCGGCACGGTTGCGAGTTTCCGTTCTTCGAGACCGGCGACTTCGTCCTTTCACTCAAGCAGGGCATCAGTCGGACGGAGCTCGACACGCCGCAAATCGAGTCGTGGATCGACAAAAATCAATGGATGCGGCTCATCAGACAGAAACTGCAAAACGAGCACCCTGATGTCGGCAGTGTGCGTGTGTTGTCGACGGACTTTGCGAGCCGAGCGTTGGCGTTATTCCCGGGCGTGACGACGCTCTCGACATTGATGAATGTGATCAGCAAATCTCTGTCGGAGATCGAGATCAAACGGCGGCTCGATGATCACGCGGAGTTGCGTCGCGAAATGTACCGCCGCGCGGAGGAGCGCAATCCGAATGTGCTGAACCAGCTGTTGCCGAAACTGTTTGCGCAGGACGTTTGCGATTGGGCGGGTGACGAGAAAAAACTGATCATCTTCCTCGACACGTATGAATTGCTGACGGGCGCAATCGGCGATGGAGATCAATTGGGCGCGGACAACTTGCGTCGCGACTGGTGGATTCGAGAGGATTCGGAAGATCAGCGCGGCTTGCTGTTTGAATTGCCGCCGACGTTGTGGGTGCTCGGCGGTCGGAACAAAATTCGTTGGACGGATATTTCGGCGGCGGAACTCGATCAGCATCTGATCAAAGCCTTGTCGAAAGACGACTCGGAGTATTTTCTGCAGAAGGCGGGCATATTGAGTCGGGAGCTCCGCAATCGAATTTACGAAGTGGCGGGCGGGTATCCGCTGTATCTTGATTTGTGCGTCGACATATACGAAGAGTATATTGCTCGGGAGCAGGTGCCGACGGCGGACGATTTCGGTCGGAGCCGCGAACAGATCGTCGAGCGGCTGATGAAATACATGAATGACGACGTGCGGTTGACGGTGCAATGCTTGAGTTTGCTCGGCACTTGGACGAATAGGATTGCGCGGCAACTCGTGCTGAATTTTGATCCGAACATTTACACGAATGCAAAGCGATTTTCATTCATTCAATCGCAAGAGGTGACGGTCGGCGAAGAAACGTTGACGGTATATCGCTTTGATCGGACGTTGCAAAAAATCCTGCACGATGCAATTGCGAACGACGAGGATTTGGAATATCTGATCGACGAAATACTCGATTCGGCGGACGAGTACTTTGAACAACTGTTGCAGTCGGAAGAGAATTTGCAGGCGGCGGTGTTTTATCTGAAGATATGGTCGGAGTTGATCGTCCGACTCGTCGACGATGCCGAACGGCTCAAAGCTCTGTTCCGAAATTACATCGAAGTCGAGTTGGATTATTTGACGGATTACGGTCAATTCGGAGCGGCAATCGAAATTCTGAGTTTGTTTTTGTCGAGCGCGACGATTGCAAGAGAACCCAACGGTTTGGAACATGCATTCTTCGACGGAGCAATGGGATTGGTAAAAAATGCGGCGGGCGAGTATTCGGAGGCGTTGAAATACCGGCGGGCGGCTTACGAAAAATTTTTGTCGATATTTGGCGAAGAACATCCCGGTACGATCATGGCAATCAACAATATCGCAATAACATTGAGTGAGCTCGGCAGATTTGACGAAGCACTGAAATTGCAGGAACAGGTATTGGAACTCCGCAAAAAAGTTCTCGGCGAGGAACATCACGATACGCTCGGCGCAATGGGCAATCTTGCGGCAACGTTGAGTGCTCTCGGGCGTTTTGATGAAGCGGTGACGATTGAAGAGCAGGTTTTGGAACTCAGCCGAAAAATTCTCGGCGAGAAAAATCTCGACACAATCAAAGCAATGAACAATCTTGCGGCAACTCTGGACCTCCTCGGAAAATTCGACGATGCGCTGAAATTTCAGGAGCAGGTGTTGGAACTCCGCAAAGACATTCTCGGCGAGAGACATTCCGATACGATCATGGCGATGAATAATCTCGCGTGGACATTACAAGACCTCGGACGTCTCGATGAAGCATTTCGACTTCAACAAAAAACATTTGAACTTCACAAAAAATTTTTCGGTGCCGAACATCCCGACACGATCAAAGCAATGAACAATCTCGCGGCAACTCTGAGCGAGCTCGGGCGCAATGAAAAAGCATTGCAACTTCAACAACAGGTTTTGGATTTTCGTCAAAAAATTTTCGGCGAGGAACATCCCGATACGATCAGTGCAATGCATAATATCGCGGCAACGTTGAGTGCAATCGGGAAAAATGACGAAGCACTGAAATTGCAGGAACAGGTATTGAAACTCCGCCAAAAAGTTCTCGGCGAGGAACATCCCGACACGATCATGGCGATGCATAATCTTGCATGGACGTTACGGAATCTCGGTCGCTTTGAAGAAGCATTGCAACTTCAACAAAAAGTCTTGGTGCTTTACAAAAAAGTTTTTGATCCGGAACATCCCAATACACTGAATGCAATGAATAATCTTGCGGCAACTCTGAGCGAGCTCGGGCGCAATGAAAAAGCATTGCTGCTTCAACGACAGGTTTTGCAACTCAACAAAAAAAATCTCGGTGCCGAACATCCCGACACGATCATGGCGATGCATAATCTTGCCTGGACGTTGCGGAATCTCGGTCGCTTTGAAGAAGCGTTGCAACTTCTGCAGTCGGCATCGGAACTTTGTCAAAAGGTTTTTAATTCCGAATATCCGTTGACAATCAATGTGCCGGGCAGTCTTGCGCAGACGCTGAAGGAGCTCGGACGCAATGACGATGCCGCCCGACAACTTGAGCGCATGCTCGCTGTTGCAAAAAAAATATACGTCGACGATGAGAAAATGCTCAACAACATCATCGAATGGCACGACTCTTTCTTCAATGATGAAGGCAAGATCGACGAAAGTCAGTCGATCGAAATGGAAAGCGGTCAACGCCTCGAGCTTCCGGCGTTGAAAAACATCGGCGTTATTAACAGGTGGAACGCCGAGTTTGAGATCAACGCATTTTTATTCATGCGCCGTGCGGACGATGCCGACTGTGTCGATCTTGACGACGGAATGTGTTCGATCGAGTTGTCGAAAGTGCCCGAGGACATTATCAAAATCGATTCTGTATTGGCAATCGACGGCAATGAAACTTTCGAGCAAGTTTCGGAAATTAAACTTCGCCTCATCGACGATGACAGCGGTAAGCAGTTGATTCATTTCGATTGCAACGAGCACTTCACACGCGAGAAGGCGATCGTCCTCGGCGAACTCTATCGCCGTGAAGGCAATTGGAAATTCCAAGCAATCGGCGCGGGTTTCAACGGCGGACTCGAAGCACTCTGCAGAAACTTCGGCGTCGAGATCGAGTAGGAGGAACATCTATGCGCAGATTCATCAAACATTCTGCCGTTCAAATATTCAAAAGTCATAACAACCCCGGCGAATTGTTTTGGCGTCGGCTCGACAAAGTGATCGTCGAAAATCGCTCGGCGATCTTCAATTTATACGGCGCGGGCGGCACCGGCAAATCCGAGCTGCTTGAAGAATTTATTGCCGAATTTGACAGGCACCGCGCGGAATTTCCGAACATTATCCGTCTGTATCACAACTTCATCGACGGTTCCGATCTGCGCACAATTCTCGACGATTGGAAAGACGAACTCGCGCAATTCGGCTGTACATTTCCGAATTTCGCCAAGTCGAAAGAGCTCGACAATATGGCGGAATCGTTCGCACGTGACATTCGGAATTGGACGGGCGATTCACGGCGATTGATCATCTTCATCGACTCGCTTGAATTGCTGACGAATGCGCATTGGCTCAAAGACGAGTTGATTTTTGAGTTGCCGTCGACGCTTTGGGTGCTCGCCGGACGCAACAAACTGAATTGGCGCAATGTCGCCGTTTCACATCATTTGGTCAAATCGGTGTCGCGAGATGATGCGTATTATTTTTTGTCGAGGGCGGGTGTTCAGAACTCGGAACTTCGCGAGTGCATTTACGAATTGACGCGAGGATATCCGCCGTTTCTCGATCTTTGCATCGACATCTGCAAAAAATTCCGATTCGAGTCCGATTTCGGAGTGTTGATTGCAGAAATGCACAACGCCTTCGATCGACATTTCGAGCAACGGCTTGATTCGATGAACGATCGCGATTCGGCAACAAAATATCTGAAGATGTGGGCGGAATTGACGGCGCGTCTTTCGAGCAATGCAGATGAGCTCGAAGGCAGATACAATACTTTTTTCGATTACTCCGTGCAACAGTTGATTGGTTACGGGCAATTTGAGGCGGCGGAAGCGATTGTTGCCGTGTTTCTCAACAGTCGCGCGGCACAAGATGAGTTGTCGGTGCATGCTTTTTTTGATAAAGAGATGGGCATCATCAAGAACACTCAAGGCAAATTTGACGAAGAACTCGAGTACAATCAATCGGCGTTTACCAAATACTCGGCAAAACTCGGCGAAGAAGATCCCGAATCGATTCTCGCGATGGAACGGTTGATTGTCAATCTGCTCGAGCTCGGGCAATTCGATGCGGCTTTTCAATTCAGAACCCGATTGCTGAATTTGCGCGAGCATTTGATGCAACTCGACTCGAACACGACACTTCCCGCAATGCAAAACTTGGCGTCGGCATTGCGTCAACTCGGCTGTTATGACGAAGCGTCGGAAACATATCGCCTGTTGTTGTCGAAAATCGTCAAAGCGGTCGGCGAGCAACATCCGGCGGCAATCGACATACTCGAGAAAATTGCAAACGTGCTCGATGAGAAGCGATTGCTTAAAGAATCGCAGGAATTGATACGACTGTCAAAAGAAAACGAACCGCCGGACGACGCAATCGACCTCGAGATGCGAAATGAAGTGTTGAGACTCAGGCAATCGGTGTTGACTCGGCGATTGAAAGTGCTCGGCGAAAAAAATGCCGCCACACTCGAGACAATGGAGCGGGTGGCGGAGACTTTGAAGGACTTGCAACGCCTCGACGAAGCGATTGAATTGCAAAATCGCGCGTTTGAATTACGGCGCGACATTCATGGCGAGGATCATGTCGAGACGTTGCGGTCGATGAAAGAATTGTCGGCAATGCTTCGGAGTAATCGACAATATAAAGATGCGCTCGAGCTCGCGCGGCATTGTTTGACAATCAACGAAAATGTTTTCGGGAGGATTCATCCGAATACTCTGACGGCGATGAAAAATATTGCGGACATTCTGTCGGACATGAATCGATACGAAGAGGCTGCGGAATTGCAAAAACGAATTGTCGAGATTCGGCAAAAGACGCTTGGCGATACTCATATCGATACTGCAATTTCGATGATGGAATTGGCAGAGACGAATGTGATGTTGGGACATCACGACGAAGCGGAAGAATTGCTTGCGGCGGCGACGAGGAATGAATTGTTGAAGTGATCAATCGTCGAGAAGATGTTCTCCGAGCTCGAATGCAAAAAAAAAACTCCCGACGCTCGAGCCGAGAGTTTTTTGATTGCCGTTCCGCGCGGAGCCGATCAAACTTCAGACAATTCTTCCTGCGTCAGCGAGCGGAGTCCGCGACTGATCAGTTTCACTTCCGCCGCCTTCGGATCGGACACTTTGAAGATCATGTACGCATTTTTTTTGCCCGCAAACGCATACATATATTCGATGTTGACGTTCTCCTCGGTGAAATTCCGCAACAGCTTCTCGAGACTGCCCGCTTCGTCGGTGATTTTGTACACCAGCACCGGCGCGAACGTCGCCACGAAGTTTTCTTCCTTCAACACGTTGGTCGTCTTGAAGACGTCGTTGACGAGCATGCGCACGATGCCGAACTCGCTCGTATCCGCCAATGACAGCGCGCGAATGTTGATGTTGTGCTCGGCGAGCACTTTCGTGATGTTGTTGAGAGTGCCGGGCTTATTTTCGAGAAAAACCGAAACCTGTTTAACACTCATGAGCTCACCTCCTTAAAGGCAATGCGTAATTCTTAATTCGTAATTAAAAAACCCCGCGTTCATTACGCATTACGCATTACGCATTACGAATTATATTTTCCGCTTGTCGATGACGCGCACCGCTTTGCCTTCCGAACGCGCAATCGACTTCGGCGCAACCAGCGTAATCTTCGCCTTGATGCCGAGCATCGACTTCATGCCGTCTTCGAGCACTTTCTTCCGCGCTTGAATTTCGCTGACGTTGTCCGTGAACATATCCGAAGTCATTTCAACCTTCACGTCGAGCGTATCGGTGTTGTTCACGCGCCCGACAATGATCTGATAATTCGCCGCGTAGCCGTTGTTCAGCAATACCGTCTCGATCTGGCTCGGGAAGACGTTGACGCCGCGCACGATCAGCATATCGTCCGAACGTCCGCGCGGTTTCGCCATTCGTACATGCGTCCGACCGCACGAGCATTTCTCGCGCGTAAGCATGCAAATGTCACGCGTCCGATATCGCAACAGCGGAAACGCCTTCTTGTCGAGCGAGCTGAATACCAATTCGCCCCACGTACCTTCCGGCAAAACCTCGCCCGTATCGGGATCGATGATCTCCGCGATGAAGTGATCTTCGTTGATGTGCATGCCGCGCTGTTCTTCGCACTCGAACGAAACGCCGGGTCCCGATATCTCCGTCAAGCCGTAAATGTCATACGCTTTGATGCCGAGAGTCTTTTCGATGTCGCGGCGCATTTCTTCAGACCACGCCTCCGCGCCGAAGATGCCCGCCTTCAGCGGAATATCTTCCGGACCGTAGCCCATCTCGCGCATCGTCTCGCCGATGTATGCCGCATAACTCGGAGTGCAACACAGGATCGTCGCTTGCAAATCCATGATAAACATGATCTGCCGCTCGGTATTGCCGGAGCTCGTCGGGATCGTCAAACAGCCGACCTTGTGCGATCCGCCGTCCAGTCCGGGACCGCCCGTGAATAAGCCGTAGCCGTAAGACACTTGGCAGACGTCCTCGTTCGTGCCGCCCGCCGCGACAATTGCGCGCGCCGTGCATTCTTCCCACATGTCGATGTCTTCTTGAGTGTAGAACGCGACGACGCGTTTGCCCGTCGTTCCCGATGTCGATTGAATCCGCACGCAATCCTTCAGTGGTACCGCCAGCAATCCGTACGGATACGCCTCTTTCAAATCCGCCTTTGACAGGAACGGAAGTTTGTGCAAGTCGTCAATCGATTTTATGTCGTCCGGCGAGACGCCCGCCGCCTTCATTTTGTTGCGGTAATATTCGACGTTATCCCAGACGTGCCGAACCTGCTTGACCAATTTCTCGTTCTGAATCGCAACGATCTGCTCGCGCGGCGCGCATTCGATCGACTCTTGAAAATATCTGCCCATTGACTAGCCTCTTTCCAAAAAAACTTGTATAATACTGCAACAACGATTGTAGCAAAAAATTTTTTTGTTGTAAAGGAGCACTTTATGAAAGCATTGATGTTAGGCAACAAAGCAATCGCGCGCGGGCTCTACGAAGCGGGAGCGGCATTCGTATCGAGTTACCCGGGCACGCCGTCCACGGAGATCACCGAGGAAGCCGTCAAGTTCCCGGAAATTTATTGCGAGTGGGCACCGAACGAGAAGGTCGCGATGGAATCCGCCTTCGGCGCATCACTCGCCGGCAAGAGATCATTTTGCGGGCAGAAGCATGTCGGTTTGAATGTCGCCGCCGATCCCCTCTACACAATGTCTTACACCGGTGTCAACGCCGGACTTGTGATCGTCGTCGCCGACGATGCCGGCATGCATTCATCTCAAAACGAGCAAGACAGTCGGCATCACGCGATCGCCGCGAAAGTTCCCATGCTCGAGCCGTCCGACTCCGCCGAAGCTCTCGCATTTACAAAACTCGCCTTTGAGCTCTCGGAGCAATTCGATACGCCCGTCATTCTGAAGATGTGCACTCGCGTGGCGCATTCGCAATCGATCGTCGAGCTCGGAGAGCGCGTCGAGCACTCGAAAGAATATCAAAAAGACATTGCGAAGTATGTCATGATGCCCGGCAATGCGAAAAAGCGTCATCCGATCGTCGAGGAGCGAACGCGCGCATTGATCGAATACGCCGAAACCACTCCGATCAATCGCGTCGAATTTTCTTCGTCCGAGCTCGGCATCATCACTTCGTCGACGAGTTATCAATACGTCAAAGAAGTCTTCGGCGATTCGACAAGCGTGTTGAAACTCGGCATGATAAATCCGCTCCCGAACGAGTTGATCAGAAATTTCGCGGCGAGCGTCAAGCGGCTCGTCGTCGTCGAGGAACTCGATCCGATCATCGAAAATCATGTCCGAAGCCTCGGCTTGACGGTCGAAGGCAAGAATTTATTGCCGATGATCGACGAGTTCTCTCAAAACATGATCGCCGCCGCCTTCGGCAAAGAAGTTCCGCGCGGAGTTTCGCTCGACGAGCAAATTCCGATGCGTCCGCCGGTGATGTGCGCGGGCTGTCCTCATCGCGGCTTGTTCTACGCGCTCAAAAAACGCAAGTGCACCGTCCTCGGCGATATCGGCTGTTACACGCTCGGAGCCGTCCCGCCGCTCGGCGCAATCGAAATGACGCTTTGCATGGGAGCTTCGATCGGAGCAACTCACGGCTTTAACAAGATGCTCGGCAAGCAATCCGAAGGCAAAACCGTCGCGGTGATCGGCGATTCGACTTTTATGCATTCCGGCATGACGGGGCTCGCCAATGTCGCTTACAATCAATCGAATTCGACCGTCATTATCCTCGACAATTCGATCACGGGAATGACGGGGCATCAGCAAAATCCCACGACCGGTTTGAATATCAAGGGCGATCCCGCCGGTAAGATCAATCTCGAGGCGTTGTGTCGCTCGATGGGCATCAATCGCGTGCGCGTCGTCGATCCTTACGATCTCAAACAGTGCGACGAAGCATTGAAAGAAGA
>CALGGX010000087.1 GCA_937916025.1 uncultured Selenomonadales bacterium | reverse complement strand
GAATACACCTCCAAAATGAACGCGAAATAAATCAACAGCAAAGATTATAGTCGAGCCTCTTTTGACTGTCAAGAAAAAAGCAATTCGTAATGCGTAATGCGTAATGCGTAATTAGGAATGAGGAATTAGGAATTAAAAGAGCGTCTCTTTCAATTATGAATTACGAATTAAGAATTACGCATTGTCATTTCAAACTCGCTCGTTCGTTGATTTCGGCAAGTCGTTTTTTCTCAAAAAAGTCGTCGACGGACTTCAATATTTGATCGCGACTCAATGTCTTCAACAAATATCCTTCCGGCTTCAGCGAGAGAACTTTCAGCACGCTCTCGCGATCGCCCTTGCCCGTCAAAAAGATCACCGGAATCTTGTCGACGCCGTTGACGCCCGTCTCCGAGCGGATCATTTCGAGCACTTGCGGTCCGCTCGTCACCGGCATTTCGTAATCGAGCAATATCAAATCCGGACGATTGTCGGCGATATACATCAAAGCCTGCGTGCCGCTCGTGACGATCGTTACCCGATAACTCTCGTCGAGCCAACCCTTGACCATCTTCAGAAATGTCGGATCGTCGTCGACGAGCAGAATATTTTTCTTGAGCCCGCGCGCATTGGCAGCCGAAGCAAAACGTCCGACTTCCGAAGTCAGTGTTTTCATATCGAACGGGCGTTTGAATTTCCGCGCGACCACTCCGTCCGGAATGTGGATGTTGACTGCCGTCAGTTCGTCTTCCGTTCCGAGCAGGATCAACATTTTTTCGTCTTCGAGACACATGTCCTTGAGATAAACGAGCGTTTCTGAAATTTCCAAAACAAATTTGCCGAGATAAAATATGAATAGATCCGCCTGTTCTCTGCAACCGGCAAGGGCGGCAATCGTCGGATCGACTCGCAATATTTCATAGCCCGCCGTCTCCAAATTTTTTTGGATCGAATTGCTCATAAACGATGCGTTTTGCGAAATTAATATAATTTTTGTTTTCATTCGATCAACTCCCATCAAAGAAATTATACAACGCATTATTTAAATTCGCAATCAGTATTTGCAATTTGCGTTTTTTGTGATATGATTGCAAAGGAATAAATTTATCGACACAGGAGGAGGAATTTCATAATGCTGAAAAGTATAGCGGTAATGACTTCCGGCGGCGACAGCCCGGGCATGAATGCGGCGGTACGCGCGGTCACTCGCACGGCACTCAAGCAGGGCGTAAAGGTCTGGGGCATTCGCGGCGGCTATCACGGCATGCTCGATGAAGACATGTTCGAGATGCAGTCCAAAGACGTGGCGGACATCATTCAGCGCGGCGGAACTTTTCTCGGCACGGCTCGCTGCAAACGCTTCCAAACGACCGAAGGCAGAATGCTCGGCTACAAAAATCTCGTCGATCGCGGCATTCAGGGCTTGGTAGTCGTCGGCGGCGACGGCTCGCTTCGCGGTGCCTCGACTCTCTCGCAAGAGACGGGCATTCCGATCGTCGGTCTGCCGGGCACGATTGACAACGACGTTTGGGGATCCGAATACACGATCGGTTGCGATACGGCGGCAAATACGATCATCGATGCGATCAATAAACTTCGCGATACCGCCTCGGCGCATCGTCGGACGATCGTCCTCGAAGTCATGGGCAGAAATTCCGGTTGGCTTGCAATGGTCGCGGGCATCAGCGGCGGCGCGGAATATATCCTCGTCCCGGAAGAAGAGTATGATCTCGACGAGATTTGCGACGAGATGAAAGAAGTTTACGAGCGCGGCAAACGCTACATCCTGATGGTTGTCGCCGAAGGAGCCGGCAAAGGCAATGAGATCGGCAAGATCGTCGCCGAGAAGACCGGACTCGACACTCGCGTTTCGAAACTCGGTCACATTCAGCGCGGCGGTTCTCCGACCGTCATCGACCGCGTCAATGCGAGTCGCCTCGGCGAGCATGCGGCACTCGCATTGATCTCCGGCTTGTCCGATATCGTCTTCGGTTTCAATCGCGGACATGTCGTTTCGATCAATCTCCACGACGCCGTCAACAACAAAAAGCAACTCAATCCCGAATACATGCGTCTTGCAAAAGTTCTGGCTTAATTCTAAGGAGATGTTTTTTTCGACATGTCGATTATCGAAGAATTGCTTAAAGCCAATGAAAATTACCTTGCCAATCCGCCCGTCGATTACACCGGCGAAGATCATCACGACAGCAAACTGCCGAAAAAGAAATTGGCGATCGTGACGTGCATGGATACGCGACTGGTGAATTTCCTCGAGCCGGCATTGGGGATCGAACGCGGCGACGTCAAGATGATCAAAGTCGTCGGCAATGTCGTTACCGGCGTTTTCGATTCGGTGATCAAGAGTATTCTCGTGGCGATCTATGAGCTCGGCGTGAAAGACGTTGCGGTGATCGGGCATTCGGAATGCGGAATGCAAAAGACGACATCGGAGAGCTTGACAAAAGCAATGCTCGAGCGCGGCATTTCGCCGGACGCAATCAAGATGGTCGAACATGAGCTCGTCGAATGGGCAGATGCCTTCAAAGAGCCGGAGCAGAATGTTCGCGATGCGGTTGCGGCAATCAGAAACAACCCGTTGATTCCGAAAGACGTCGGCGTGCACGGCTTGCTGTTCCATCCGAGGACGGGCAAACTCACCGTCGTCGTCGATTGATCCGAAACTTTTCGCGAAAAAAATGTGGAGCTCGTCTTCGATGTTTGACGGGCTCCATTTTCATTGACGGAAAAAAATCAATCCGCATACCAAGGGCGAGTTTTTTCTTCACCGACCGTCGTCGGCTCGGTATGACCGGAGTAGAGGATCGTTTCGTCGGGCAATGCGAAAATCTTGTTTTTGATGCTCTCGATCAGAGTCCATTCATGCCCGCCGATGAAATCCGTTCTGCCAAAGCTCTCTTTGAAAATCGTATCGCCGACAAATGCAACGTGATCGCGCGCGTTGTAATAAGTCACGCCGTCGCTCGTATGTCCCGGCGTTGCAATCATCGTCAAGCGAATGTTTTCGTCGACTTCGGAAACAAGTTCCGCGCCGTCTTCGAGATAATTGACATTGTTAAGCGTGATGTTGAGTCCGCAACTGCGCGACAAATTCCAATCCGGATTCGTGACGTATTTTTGCCCGTTGACATGCATGAAGATCGGAACCTTCAGTTTGTTCTGCAGAGAGACCGCCGCTCCCATGTGGTCGAAATGCCCGTGCGTGAGCAGAATTTTTTCGACATTGAACGCCTGCTCGTGAATGATGTGCAGCAAACGTCCGGGCTCCGCCCCCGGATCAATCAGAAATCCGCTGCGCGTATCGTCATCGACATAGAAATACGCATTCGTCGAAAAAACACCGTGAACTTCCACCGGAAAAACCATCGTATCACCCGACTTTCGTTTATTGAACTTCTCCGCATAGTTTACCACAAAAATCCGTGCGGCGAAATATTTTTTCGGAGATTGATTATGTCAAAACAAAACGAAACTGCCGCCTTCAAAGACTGCCCGCTCGAGTACGCGGCAGAATTGATCGGCGGCAAATGGAAAATCAAATTGCTTTGGATTGTATATCGACATCGGACGATCCGTTTCAATCGACTGAAACGCGAGCTCGACGGCATATCCGATCTGATGCTCTCGAAAATTCTGAAAGACTTCGCGGCGAAGGGCATCATCAATCGGCAACAGTTTGACGAAATTCCTCCGCATGTCGAGTATTCGCTGACAGAAAACGGGCTTAAACTGATTGACTCGTTACTCGAGATCAGCCGTTGGAGCCGAGAACAGTTGGAGCGCGAGTGAATTCAGCCGTCGAAACGACAGCCGTTTGCGCCGCACGTCATGCCGTCGAATTTTTTGATCGCCGCATCTTCGCGCTCGCGTTCGAGAAGTTTTTTCAACGCGTCTTTGATTGTCTCGGTCGGTTGAGCTCCCGACAGCGCATATTTTTGATTGATCACAAAATACGGCACGGCGTGAATGCCGTATTCGGCGGCTTCTTTTTCATCGCGGCGAACTTCTTCCGCAAAGGCATCGGAATTCAATACGTCGTCGACTTCGGACGCGTCAAGCCCGACTTCGGCGGCGATTTTTTTCAACACCGAGTGATCGCCGAGCACGAGATTTTTTGTAAAGTACGCGTCGAAAAGTTTTTCGATGATCTCCGTTTTGTTTTTCGATTGCGCGAGCTTGGTGATTCGGAGCGCGTCAAACGTGTTCGTGTAAAGCGTCGTCGCATAACGAAAGTCAATGCCTTCGCGCCGCCCCATTTCAGAAATGCCTTCGATCTGCCGCGCGGCATCGTTGACGGTCAAGCCGTACTTGACGGCAAACCGATCGACGGTCTTCGACTCGACTTCGCGACTCGCGTAAGGATCGAGCTCGAAACTCTTAAACTCGATTGCGATTTCGTCGCGCGCTCCGAGTTCGTCGATCGCCTTTGACAATCGCCGCTCGCCGATATAGCAGAACGGGCAGGCATAATCCGACCAAATTTCAATCTTCATTGCAATTCGCCTCGCTTGAATTTCTTCGCCGCTTATTATACAATCGGCGGCGCGCAATTCAAGTACGCAAAAAATGTTCGGTTACTATACTCGAGTATAGCGTCGACGGGAGGCGGCATCATTGAACATTTTCTTATTGCTGACGCTCGCGCTGGCGATCATCCTGCTGTTGCTCCGAAGAAAGGTCTCGATCGGACCATGCATGCTCGCCGCCGGAATTTTCATCTGGCTCTTCCGCTCCGCGCGACCGGACGATCTGTCGACGGCTCTTTCGACAATGCTGATGATGCCGAGGACGTACGACATTATTCTCGCGCTGTATTTCGTCATGTGTTTGGAGATCGAATTGCGAATGAGCGGCGTGTTGCATGACATGGTTGCCGCGCTTCGGCGAAAATTCTCCGGCGTCAAAGTCCTGCTCGCAATCATGCCGGCGTTCCTCGGACTGTTGCCGTCGCCGGGCGGCGCAAGATTTTCGGCTCCGATCGTCGAAGAATTGAGTCAATCCGTTTCGATCGATCAAAACACGAAGGCGGCAATCAATTTTTGGTTCCGACATCTTTTCGAGTTCTCGTCGCCGATCATTCCGGGCATGATACTCGCGTGCTCGATTGCAGGCGTTGCCTTCGGCGATATGCTCCGACATCTTTCATGGCTGACGGTGCTCGCGTTCGGCGTCGGCCGGTTTGTATTGATTCGACCGATCCGCGCGGCTGAAATTGCCTCGGACGAGCCGTCGTCGGAGCAGGAAACGCATGGAATGTATCTCGCGCTCGGTTCGGTCGCGTCGATCTTCGTGCTCGTGATCGCCTTCGGCTTGACGGCATCGGCAGGAACGGCGGCAATCGTCATTGCAATGATCGGCGTGCTTTGGATTGTCGATCGCCCCGTCGGTGTCAAAGACATTTTTCTCGGCGCGCTCGACAAAAAAATGTTCGTCGACATCGGCAGTATCCTGTACTTCATTCAACTGCTCGAAGTGACGAACGTGTTGTCGGAAATCGTCGCCGCGTTTCAAAATTCGCCGTTGCCGGTGCCGGTCATCATCGCATGCGTGTCATTCATCATCGGCGTGCTGACGGGCATGTCGCAAGGACATGTTGCGATCGTCATGCCGATTGTGGCGGCAATGGGCGCGGGCAATCTCGATCTCGCGGGCGTGGCAATGGCTTTCGGAGTCGCGGGGCAGATGTTGACGCCCACGCATTTTTGTTTGATCGTCACGATGAATTATTTCAACTCGAGTCTGCTCGGAACTCTCAAGCCGATTTTGATTTGCGAGATCATCATCTTGACTGTCTTCAGCGCATTCACGTTTTTGACGGGAAATTTCAGCCCTTGAACTCCTGCACCCAATAATGTTTGTAATGACTTTTGCCGTCATAGAGATATGCCACGCCGAGGTATTTGAATTTCTTGTTCAGGATATTGGCGCGGTGTCCGGGCGAGTCCATCCACTGTTGCACGACCATTTCGCAAGACGTTTGCCCTGCCGCGAGATTTTCGCCGACCGTTTTGTAAGTGATGCCGTAGAAGACCGAGCTGAACGGCAGTCCGTTCGGGCGCGTATGCGAGAAACTCTTTTTGATCTCCCGCGCGCGGATCATTGCGGGGCGATACAGTTCTCGCGACAATTTCAATGCCGGGACACCGGCTTTTTTGCGTTCGACGTTGACAAGTTGCAAGATTTCTTCGGCGGCTTGATCTCGAGTGATCGCCTCGACCGAAACCGCTGTCGAAAATATCAGCAACAGCGCAATCAACGCCGTCGAAAAAATTCTTCTCATTACCAATCATTCACCATCCAAAATTCTTACTTCCGAACCGATTGCCTGTACCCGGAGGAGTTGCGGGTTTAAAAAATCTCTTCTGCGTCGGTTGACGACGAGAACTTGCTTCTTGAACGGCTGCGATAAATGCGGACGAAATTGCGCCGGAGTTTCGAGTTTCGACGGGCGCGGGCGGCGGCTCGGATTTTTTCATCGGCGGCAGTTGGCAGTTCTCAATCACGATGTGTTTGCGCTTAAGCTCATCTTCCGAATCCGCGCGGATTTTGATTTGCGGCGTGCCGAGCACTCCGATATAGCGTTTGTTTTCAAGCCGAATCGGCACGGTGAACTTCTTGCCGCACAGATATATCACCGGCTCATCGAGATCGAGCAAATCCGCCAAGTCCTGCTGATTGAATGCCGTGTTGCGCGCGTTCTCGATGATTGACACGTCGGACGTCATTTCTTGCAATTGCTTGCGCTTTTCTCTGATGCGCGCCGCAAATTCTTTATCAAAATGATCTTCGTAAGCAACGCCCAACGCTGCGCAAACCTTCCTCGCCGCATTCGGATCATCTTTTGCAATTGCCGAAATTGCGTCCGCCTCATCATCGTAATATCGATCGCGCAACCATTCTTCCAATTGCCCGCTTCGGAAATGATTCATGATCGCGTCGGGATCAAACGCGCGCTCGAGCTCTTCGAGATCACGGACTGCAACGCCGTCCTTCAATTTCATCTCGGCTTTTTGTTTTCTCATATGCTGTTTCTCCGATTGTTGAGCGTTCACGCGGAATTGCGTACAACACCAATTCATGATTTTGCTTATAATTGCCGATCCATGCCTGATTGTATTTTCGCAGGTGATAGACATAATCCTTACATATTGAACGCAGATATTGCGGAATTACAACAAGGTCTTCTTTCAAGTGGTAAACACATATTGCAATAACCGGTCTGTCGGTGCGAATGACATCAGCCATTGCCGTAAGCAAAGCCATTTCACTGCCTTCAATGTCGGCATTGAGCAGAGTGCACCGTCCGCCGCCGCTACTCAAAATCTTCTCAAAATTCGTAGTCTGATCGATTATTGCATTGATCGGTTCAATCATGGCACGCTTATCGGCAGGCAACATCGATAAAGTTCTGAGTAATCTTTGATATGTATTGGGATTGCCTTCAAATGCGTAAATCTTTTTTGCTGGGAAATGCCAAGAAAGAAATGCACAGATTGTATCGCCGAACGCTGCTCCGCAATTGATCCAGCATTCTTCTTGCAAATGTTTGTAAAGCTGCTCGTCTTTGCTGCCAAAAAAATACTTGTATTGCGTCGCAACCTGCTCACCTTTGTAAGTGACGTTGAGGATGTAACTGCGCAGGTATTCGACCAGAATTTGCTTGGATTTCACATCCGCCAACAGCTCGAAAAATTGCATGAGCTCCGCTTTATGAGATTGATAATACGAAATTCTGTTGGAATCGAAATTTTGAGACACTGACTTGTATCCGAGCAAAAGCTCCGTGTCTGTCGGAGTCAAAACGTAAACCCCGATGCAATGATTTTGAGTGAGAGCCGCGACAATTTGATTTGCAGGTACGGGCGCATAATCCAATGAGTTGATGAAGAAAAATTTGTCCCGTATCGGAGCAGCAAACAATTGTTGCGGCGTAATGATTTCGGTATCGTCAATCCGATCAAAATTCTTTGGCAGGATACTGACGACCTTGCGAACATTCATGTCGTAACTTTTAAACAGCCTTACAAAAGTGTGTAAGTCATTTTCGCACCAAATACAGATTTCCAAATTCAACATTTTCGTCAGCATCGCCATTATGAAAAAATCAAAGGACGGCGAGAAAAACTCATCAAAATATGTGGAGTCAAGAACCGATTGCATTTCCTCTTTCAGCCGGTATTTACCCCCCCAGATTATTTTCAGAAACAGTGAGACTTTCAAGCTCGCGTTCGATTGTCTCTCGTGCCGTGCCGATCTGTTCTTCGACCTGCCGATACGACGTGCCGCCGAGCGAGTTTCGATTCGCGACGCATGTCTCGGGCTTAATCGCCTCGAGCACGTCCGCATCAAACAGCGGCGAATACTGCTTAAACTCGTCGACAGTCAAATCCTTGAGGTAAATGCCGCGCGCAATGCAGTCATGCACAATTCGACCGGCAATCGCATGCGTCTCGCGGAACGGCATCCCGCGCTTGACCAGATAATCCGCCAGATCGGTTGCATTGCTGAAGTCTTCTTCGACCGCGCGGCGCATGTTTTCGACTCGGAGTTTCATGCCGTCGATCAATTGCGCAAAGACCGCCAGACTGAATTTGATCGTGTCAATCGCGTCGAAAAGCCCTTCTTTGTCTTCCTGCAAGTCTTTGTTGTAAGCGAGAGGCAA
>CALGGX010000086.1 GCA_937916025.1 uncultured Selenomonadales bacterium | reverse complement strand
GGAACCATCTCGGGCTTGCTGCCGTACCAAAAGCTGATACCGAGGAGTAGGATCAGAAACGCGGCGGCAGTTCCCACGATTATGTAACGTTGTCTGCCTTGATATTTGTCCCACAGCTCCCGATATCGAGCTATCCAATCCGCCATGATCTCATCCCTTTAACAAAAATTATTGCGGTGGATGCTTCCTAATGAGGAGCCGCAGCTCCCAAGATATTAGTCAGCTGAACTGATCCTTCGACCATCAGACTTGCATTCGCATAATCTCTTGATACGCCGAAGTTGCCCGGTTGCGGAGTTGGAGCGTGAGTTGCAACGCGATCTCCGCTTTTTGAGATGCGACCATGACTTGCGAAATGTCTTCTATGCGACCGGCTGCCAAGGCTGCGTTCAAGGAGTCGGAGTGAAGCTGTAATTCGTTTGTTGCCTTCAAGGCGTCCGTCAAAAATTCACCGAATGACTTTACCGGCTGTTCCTGCTGTGTTTCTTCGATATGACTTTTTGCATGCAACGTCACCGGAGTCATTTGCAGTGCATTTACTTCCATTATCACACCCCCGAAAAGCAATGCGTAATTCTTAATTCGTAATTCATAATTGAAAGAGACGAGCTTTTAATTCCTCATTCCTCATTCCTAATTCCTAATTATCCATTCCGCATTACGCATTACGCATTACGCATTACGCATTACGCATTATGAATTGCTTTTTTTATCGTCCGGCAAGATCGAGTGCCTTCATCGCCATGCTCTTCGCGGCGTTGATCGTCGTGACATTCGCTTCATACGCTCTCGACGCCGTGATCATGTCAACCATCTCGTTGACGATGTTAACGTTCGGCTTCTCGACATAACCTTCTTCATTTGCGTCGGGATGCCCGGGATCATACACCAGCGGACCTTGCGAGTCGTCTTCGGCAATCTGAACCGCGCGGACGCCTTCGCCCGACGACTTCCGATATCCGATTGCACTCTGCAGGAGCTTCTCGAACGAGTCAACTTCCCGCTCGCGCGGCTGAAATACCACGTACCGACGATGATATGCTCCGCCCTGCTCCGTCCGAGTCGTGTTCGAGTTCGCGATGTTGTTCGAAATCACGTCCATACGAAGCCGTTCCGCCGTCAACCCCGACGCCGCCGCGTCAATTCCCAAAAACATGCTCATTTTTATTGCCTCTCTTCATCTTCGACCGTTACTGTTGCCCGCTCGTGATCACGTTTTTCATCTTCGTGATGTAACCCGTCATTTGAGTCGCGAGCGCATTGAAATATATCTGATTTTTGGCGAGATTCGCCATTTCGATATCAATGTCGACATTGTTGTCGTCGACGCGCATCAACGTCGTTTGGTCTTCGACAATTTTTGGAACAGCAAAAAACGGCTCCTCGGCAGGCGGAAGATGGCGGGCATGCGTCCTCGCCGGTTTCAAGCGACCGTCATCCTTCGGACCGTACAATTCTTCCGCGAGCAAATCCTCGAAAACGAGATCACTCTTGCGAAAATTCGGCGTGTTCACATTTGCGATATTGTTTGAAATGACTTCGTGTCGAATGTTCGCCGCCGTCATTGCGCGCGGGAGATAATTGAAATTCGTAGAATTCATAATGCTCTCAAGCACGTCCGTCTCACACACCTTTCTTCAATATTTTTTTGACGCTCCATAAAAACGTCCGTAATTCAGTCAACTGATTCAGCCTTTACATTTTACACTTAAAAATTAAAACCTTCAACAGTTAAATGCAAAAAATTAATCAGCGTCGAAGCTTTTGTACTTCTTCAAGCAAATATTCATTAAGAACTTTGATGTAAGTGCCCTTCATTCCGAGCGACTTCGATTCGATCACGCCCGCCGACTCGAATTTTCGAAGCGCGTTGACGATCACCGAGCGAGTAATGCCGACTCTGTCGGCGATTTTCGATGCCACCAGCAAGCCTTCTTTGCCGTCGAGCTCGCTCAAAATATTGATCGCCGCTTCCGCTTCCGAAAACGACAGCGTCGCCACCGCGATTTGAACGGTTGCCTTCTTGCGCGCTTCGATCTCGAGTTTCTCGGTGTGATCGCGTAGCATTTCCATGCCGACGACGGTCGCGCCGTACTCGGCTATCAGCAGATCATCGTCCGTGAATTCTTCGTTGTAGCGCGCGATCACCAACGTCCCGATCCTTTTTCCGACACCGTAGATCGGAACAATCGTCGTGTTTTTGCCGTCAAACAGACATTTCTTGTTCTCTTCATACGCGCACATGCCTGTTTTCGTTCGGCGATTTGCCAGCGTGCCGTCGATGCGATTAATCCAATTGATATACTGCTTCGGAAATTTCCCGCGACTCAACACCTTATCGATCATCAGATCGCATTCAAAATTGTCGAGGAAGGCGTAGCCGAGTATCTCGCCCTTGCGATTTGTGATGTAAACATTTGCTTCGAGGACGTTGCTCAGCACCTTCGACATTCCGTCGTACTCGATCATCTCTGCGCGATGCAACAGTCTGTTGATTTTTCGCGTTTTCTCCAATAATGTCGACATACAGGCTCTCCTCTCCGGTTGATTGTCAATCTTTCTTCAGCCGATTATAAGCAAAGTCGTAGAGATTTTCGCCCACGCTCGAGCGCGGCAACGGCTTATCCTCTTCGACCGTTATGTCCGTTTTGAATGTCTTGATCTCCGAATCGTCCGCCCGATAAAATTGCCGCGCGGCTCCTTCGATGTATTTGCCTTCGAGCTTTTCTCGGAAATATACCGTCTCGAGCTCGTAAGCAACTTCGTTGATCGATTGCTGATCATTAAAGAGACTCTGCAATTCTTCACGTCCGGCGTCGGAATATGTTTTGCGATACAGCGCATGGAATTTGAAATCGAGATCACCGCCGCCGTCAAAAGTGATCGAAGGCAACGACGCGTAGTAGAAATTGCCGAATTTGTCGTGAGTGACATAATCCCAGCCTTCAATTGCGGGCGGCTTCGGCTCCGGTGCCTGCGTAAAATGCGTGATCCCCAAGACCAGTCCGATCACAAAAATCAGCACCGCCGTCGAAAATGCATATTTTTTTAATGAAGACTCTTCGCTCGGGCGATCGTTGATTTTTTTTGACTTCGCGCGGCTCATTTTGCGTAATCGACATTCGTCTTGTCGATGATCATCGGAGTGCACAGATACGCCGGAATAATTTTAACGCCGTTGTCATAAGTCTTTACATCATTGATATCGGGTTGCGTCCCCTCGACTACGGCTTTGATCATACGAACGCATTTCGTTGTCAAATGATCCGGATCTTTACCGACCGTAAATGTCTGTTGCCCTTTCCGAATTCGATCGAGCGCGGCGGGATCGGCGTCGAGCCCGGAGATCAACGGCGTCGCCATCCCGCGAGATTTCATCTCGTCCAAAATCACGCCCGCAATGTCGTCATTCGGACTCAATACCGCGTGCAACGGCGTTCCGCTCGGATAATAATTGTCGAGAAGTTGTTTGATGCGCGTCTTGGCGTTATTGGAATTCCAATCGGCAACCGCCACGCTGTCGAAGTCTTTTTGACCGGAACGGCAGATCAACTTGCCGGATTGAATGTAAGGCTCGAGAATCGCCATGGTGTTTTTGAAAAACAGATGCGCGTTGTTGTCGGTCGGCGCGCCCGCGAAAAATTCAATGTTGTAAGGTCCGCCGTTATCTTTGAGATTCAAAGCCGCCTCGAAATACATGCCCATCGCTTCGCCGATCGCCTCGTTATCGTAACTCGCATAGTAACTCACGGCGTCGGTGTTGAGAATAATTCTGTCAAAGGCAATGATCGGAATGTTGTACTCTTTCGCCTTCGAGAGCACATCGGCAAGTCCGGCTCCGTCAAGCGCGCCGATCACAATGCAACCGGGCTTGGTTTCGATCAGCTCCGCAACTTGAGTACTTTGCTCGGAAGGCGAGCCGCAAAATCGAAGATCAACCGTAAAATTCTCTTCTTCGAGCGTCTTTTTGATCGAGTCGCCGTTGCGTTGCCAACTCGGAGTCGTGTTCGGAAAACTGATCGCGACGACGCGCGCGTCACTCGCTTCGTCCGAACAACCGCTCAATGCAAACATCATCATTGCCGTCAGGACGAGCATTAAAAATTTCTTTGCCATGATCATTCATTCCTCACTCAAATTCCGAAGTCTTTCGGCACCGGTATTTCTGATCTTGAATTGCGAGGCGGAATCGGTCAATTCCTGCGCGAGCTCCGACAACTTTTTACTCGCCGAAGCGACTTCGTCGATCGACGCCGATTGTTGCTCGGTTGCCGCCGATACCGATTCG
>CALGGX010000085.1 GCA_937916025.1 uncultured Selenomonadales bacterium | reverse complement strand
AATTGGGGGAACGGTCGTTTAATTACGCATTACGCATTACGCATTCCTAATTGAATTGGAGTTGATTGAATGAGGCGAATGATCCCGAATCTCTGCACGTCCGCGAATTTGTTTTTCGGAATGTGCTCGATTTTGGCAACCTTTCATGGCGATTATTTTTTCGGATCGGTATTCATTTTGATCGCGTTGGTCGCGGACGGACTTGACGGCAGGATCGCGCGCGCGCTGAATGTCGTCTCCGAACTCGGCAAAGAAATGGATTCGCTCTGTGATCTCGGCTCATTCGGCATTGCACCGGCATTTCTCGCGTACTCGTTCTGCATGCATCACTTCGGATATTACGGTTCATTCGCCGCGATTTTGTTTGCATTGTGCGGAATGTGGCGGCTCGCGCGTTTCAACGTCAACACTTCCGTCGTGCACGGATATTTCATGGGGCTCGCGATCCCTGCCGGCGGTTGCATCGTCGCCTCGACGACTCTGCTCTTCCTCGCGCTCGACATTCAACCGCAGAATTACGGCTTGGTTTATCCCGTGACGATGATCGCCGTCGCTTATTTGATGGTAAGTCATGTTCATTACCCTGACTTCAAAGGCGGCGGCGAAAAATTATTTCCGGTTGCAAAAATCTTCGCGGCGATGATGTTCGCGTCAATCGTTTACTTCGCGCGCACCGCGCCCGTGCAGGCGGTTTTGACTGCCGTCTTTTCGGCATACGCCGTCTTCGGCATCATCAACTCGCTCTTCGCGCTGATGAACCGGCAAGAGGAGTGAGCCGATGATACATTATCCGTTCGACATCGTGATGGTGCCGTTGCAGATCATTCTGTTTTTGTTCATGATGTATTTCTTCGTGATCGGATTTTGCGGAATGTGGCGGCGACATGAAGACAAGATCACGACGCCGAAGAAAAAATTCGCCGTGCTGATTGCCGCGCATAACGAGCACAATGTCGTCGGGCAATTGATCAAAAATCTGCACGATCAGAATTATCCGAAGGAGCTCTACGACATTTATGTGATTGCCGACAATTGTTCGGACGACACGGCGGCGATCTCTCGAGCGGAAGGCGCAATTGTTTGCGAGCGATTCGACGATCAAAAAAAGAGCAAAGGCTATGCGCTTGAATGGATGTTTGAACGGCTTTTCAAAATGGAGAGCGAAGGCAAAATCTACGACGCGGTTGCGATTTTCGATGCGGATAATCTCGTCCATCCGCAATTTTTAATGGAGATGAACAATCGATTGCTGAAGGGCGATCGGATAATTCAGGGCTTTTTGGACGCAAAAAATCCCTACGACACTTGGGTCGCGGGGACGTTTGCGATTGCGTTTTGGGTGATCGATCACGTCTCGCATTTGGCGAAAACCAACATCGGATTATCGGCAGTGCTCGGCGGAACCGGAATGTGCATCACAATCGACGTGCTGAAGAAATACGGCTGGCGCGCGACGTGTTTGACCGAAGACATGGAATTTACGATGAAGTCGTTGACGGAAGGCATCAAAACCACGTGGGCGCATGACGCGATTGTATATGACGAGAAGCCGTTGACCTTCAAACAGTCTTGGACGCAACGCAAACGTTGGGCGCAAGGGCAGTTTGACGTGGCGCATCGATTCATTCCGAAAATGCTTGTCGAAGGCTGGCGTCGACGCGATATCAGAATTTGGGACGGCTGCATTTACCTGCTTCAGCCGCATTTTTTAATGCTGTCGGCATTTTTTATTGTCGTGAGTTACGTACAGTTGGCGTTCGAGCCGTTCTATACCAACATCTGGTCGATCCTGCCTTCGACGCTGATGACGGCGATCATGATCGGGCAATACGCCTTGCCGATCATCATTCTGATCAAAGTCCGCGCGAAGCTCAAGTCGTGGTTTTATCTCTTGCTGTATCCGGTTTTCATCTACACATGGTTGCCGATCATCTTCATCGGCTTTTGGAAACGAAACGACCACGAGTGGAGTCATACTCAACACACGCGGTCGCTCGATTATGACGATATGAAATCCGAACGATGAAAAGGCAATTCGTAATTCGTAATTCGTAATTAATTATGCATTACGCATTACGCATTATTCCTTCAGGAATTTTTCTGCGCCTTCGTTCATCTTGATGAAGTCCATGCCTTTGAGAGCAGATTCTTTGCTGATCTGTTTTGCGGCGGAATGAGCAACACCAATCTTGTCGAGATTGCCGAAGATCGCCTTGGTGACCGCATAACCGTTATCGGCATTGACTTTGTCGTTGGTAACGAGGATTGCCATCACGGAGACGGTCTTGACTTCCTGATCAAAGCCCTGATACACGCCGCTCGGGACGGTCACTTTGGTATAGAACGGATATTTTGCAATGAGTGCGTCGGCTTTATCGTCTTCGACGGGCAAGAGTCGGATTTGATTTTGCGAAGCAACATCCTGCACGGACGCGGTCGGATAACCTGCCGTCAAATATGCCGCATCGACCGTGCCGTCTTTAAGCGCGATTGCGCCGTCTGCAAACGACAGGAACTGTTCGTTGACATCGTCGTAAGTGATTCCGTACGCCTCGAGAATTTGACGTGCATTGGCTTCCGCGCCGGAGCCTGCCGCGCCGACCGCAACCATTTTGCCTTTGAGATCGGCAATCGATTTAATGCCGGAAGATTCGAGCACGACGAATTGGCAAGTCTCGGGATAGAGCGACGCCATGCCGCGAAGGTTCTCGACTTTGCCGCTTTCTTCAAACATCTCGGTGCCGTTGATGGCGTAATAAGCGATATCATTCTGAACGATACCGAGTTCGACTCTGCCTTCCTTCAACATGTTGACGTTGGCGACGGATGCGCCCGTGGCCTGAGCACTTGCATTGACGTTCGGAACATCTTTGTTGATGATCTCCGCCATTGCGCCGCCGATCGGATAATAAGTGCCCGCCGTTCCGCCGGTTGCGATGTTGAGGAATTTGCCGTTATCGGCACCGCCTCCGCCGCCGCAGCCTGCCGCGCCGATTGCAAATGCAGCCGCCAGCACTCCCGTCAGCACCCGTTTGCAAAGAGTTGATAATTTCATGGATAACTCCTCCCTGCTGCTGTTGACAGCCAAAAATATTTCGCCGAAATTATACCATAATACTTTTTACCGAGCAATGATTTTAATTGATTGGGTGATCGAATGAGTAATGATCTGATAAAAATCGTCGGGGCGCGCGCCCACAATTTGAAGAACATCAGCGTGGAAATTCCGCGCGGGAAATTGGTCGTCGTCACGGGCTTGTCCGGCAGCGGCAAATCGTCATTGGCATTTGACACGATTTATCCCGAGGGGCAACGTCGATATGTCGAATCACTTTCTGCTTACGCGCGACAATTTCTCGGGCTTCAGGATAAGCCGGACGTCGATTTGATTGAAGGACTCTCGCCGGCAATTTCGATCGATCAGAAAACGACTTCGCACAATCCGCGCTCGACGGTCGGAACCGTCACGGAGATTTACGATTATCTCCGACTGTTGTTTGCGCGCGCGGGGCATCCGCACTGTCCGAAATGCGGACGTCCGATCCAATCGCAATCGGTTGATCAGATCGTCGAGCAGATCATGCAATTGCCGCTCGGAACGAAATTCAGCATTCTCGCTCCGATTGTCAAAGATCAGAAGGGCGAGCATCGCAAGGTTTTCGAGAAACTCCGCGCGGAAGGATTTGTACGCGCGCGTGTCGACGGCGAGATCAGAATGCTCGACGAAGAGATCAAACTTGGCAAAAAACTGAAACATTCGATTGAAGCGGTGATCGATCGGCTGGTCATTCGCGAGGAAATGCATGCGCGTTTGACGGACTCGCTCGAAGTTGCATTGCGGCTCGGCGACGGCGTCGTTTATATTCTGCTCAATGATCGGAATGAACAACTGCTGTTCAGCGAAAAATTCGCGTGCGTCGAATGCGGCATCAGTCTGCCTGACATCACGCCGCGACTTTTTTCATTCAACAATCCGACGGGCGCGTGCCCCGATTGCACCGGACTCGGGCGGCGCATGACTTTCGATCCTTCGCAAATTCACGGCATGTTCGAGTGGATGTATGCGATGTATAAATTCAAGACGGAAGAAGAAGGCTCGGAGATTTGCCCGACATGTCATGGCGCGCGACTCAAATCGGAAGCGTTGGCGGTAACCGTCGGCGGAAAAAACATTTTCGACGTGACGCAATTGACGATTCGGCAATGTCAAGAGTTTTTCGATACGCTCGAGCTGTCGGAAAAAGAGACTAAAATCGCGGCGCAAGTGATCCGAGAAATTCGCGCGCGGCTGAAATTTCTGCTCGACGTCGGTTTGGATTACCTGACGCTGTCGCGATCGTCGGGGACATTGGCGGGCGGCGAGGCGCAACGCATTCGATTGGCGACGCAGATCGGCTCGGGTTTG
>CALGGX010000084.1 GCA_937916025.1 uncultured Selenomonadales bacterium | reverse complement strand
TTTGACGAAAGAGACAGAGCCGTTATCGACGGCGCGGAGAAAATCATCATCTTTGATATTGGCGTAGAATTTATTTTCGCCGTCGTCAAAACGCCATTTCAAACCGCGATCGAAATTAATGCTCGCAATTTTGACTAAACAGAAAAAGCGGCTGGTTAATTCTTTACGGGTATCGTCGCTGACGGGCACAGTAAAATAATCAGTTTCGCTTTCGTCAATACGCTCGATAGTCTGATGATTGTGTCTGTCGCGGACTTCAAAACCATCGACGCCCTCTTTTAACAAAGGAGAGATAACACCTTGAAGATGGCAGTGAATTTCGTGATTTCGATATAAAGACCAAGTAAGAATCGAGGCTTCGCGCTGTTCTGTGTCGACTGTTAAACGGACGGTATCGTTGTTGAGTTTTTCAACTTTTTTGATGCGGCGGTTCTTAATCCAGCGAATAAAATTAATCAATCCGTGAATAACGCTTGTCCCTGCGATGCCGCTTATAGTACAAAACAGCCCGAGTGCTTCCAGAATCTCTGTCAGTGAAACTTTGCTACCGAACAGAGAATGAATAAATTGATCCGGCAGAGACCGAACAATTTCGAGAGACATTTCAAAAGAGCCGCGCTCAAAATGAGACGATAACTTAATATCGACCATGGAATCGTCTTTATTGAGCAGACGGTTAGCTTCGCCGATAAGATGAGTAAGAGAAATGAGTGCGGGAGCGAGGTCATTAACACTCATCGAGCCGTTGTCGACGTTCTCACCGGTATAAGCTATACAAATGGTTTCGCGTTTCATAGGATCACCTGCTTTGCGAAGCGACTCAGACACTGCCTTTATTGATTAATTTTACGCTAAAATCAGCAAAGTTGTCAATAAGTGAATAGAGATGTAGATTGAAATAGCAACTCGTCTTATTTCAAGATAGGTTGCCAAGTTGAAATAAGAGTGCTAAAATTGCTTCCATATTTCAAGTTAGGCAGAAAGAGTGTTAGTTTTGAATAAGAGAGCAGGATATTACAGAACGAATTTGACGGGAGAGATGGCGTATAAGTCATTCGTGCCGAGCCCGTTGCCGCCTACTCCCGACCTGAACATTGATGAAGAAATGCTTTCGTTGCTGACGAGAGCTAACAGAAGTCTGTCGGTATTGGAAACTGTTTCCAATAAAATCCCAAACAAAATTTTATTCACAGCAATGTATGTTGTAAAAGAGGCATTGATGTCTTCGCAGATTGAAGGAACGCAAGCAACGCTCGAAGATATTCTTGATCCAATGATCGAGACAAACGCCAATCGAGATGTCGAAGAAGTGGTGAATTATATCAATGCGGCAAACTACGCCGTGCAGATGTTAAATACTCTGCCGTTGTGTAACAGACTGATAAGAGGAGCACATAGAGTATTAATGAATGGCGCACGTGGATATAATAAAAGTCCCGGCGAATTTCGACGCTCGCAAAATTGGATCGGCGGCAACGGCGTAAGCCTGAACAATGCGTATTACATACCGCCTTGCCCGCAAGATATGAATCAAGCTATGTCAGACCTCGAAAAATATATAAACGACGAGACGGACGGAACAAACGTATTAATTCGCGCGGCGTTGATCCATTATCAATTTGAGACGATACATCCGTTTCTTGACGGCAACGGTCGCGTCGGACGGTTATTGATCATACTGTTTTTGATAGAGCAAAAGGTATTGACAACGCCGGTGTTGTATATTTCCTACTTCTTAAAAAAGTATCATACAGAGTATTACAGCAGATTGTCTGACGTTAGAACAAAAGGATATTTCGAGCAATGGGCAAAATTTTTCCTTAGAGCGGTAGAAGAATCGGCGAATGATGCTATTCAGACTATAGAAGAGTTATCGCAACTTCATGAGAAAAATGAAGCTGTAATTCAAGAGCTGGGCAGAGCCAGAATAAATACCATGCGTGTTTTTAGCTACTTAGAGGAGCATCCGATAATCGATATAGGAAAAACAGCTGAAGAATTAAACTTGTCATTCAATACAGTCGCAATGGCAGTAAAGAGACTTGTCGATTTAAAAATTCTGATACCAACGAAAAATGTTTCGCGAAACAGAGTTTTTGCATATGAGAGGTACTTAGTAATCTTAAGAAAAGGCGCATAAAAAAAGCGCAACCCAATCGGATTGCGCGATATCAGTCTTAAGTAAAAGCGGCTTGCATGCTGTCGGCGATCTCTTTTTGCGTCATATGAATGTAACGCATAGTCGAGCTGACGTTCTTATGCCCGAGAACCGATTGAATGAGCTTGATATCCTTCGTCTTTCGAGCTAAAATTGTGGCAAGCCCGTGGCGGAAGGCGTGCGGATGCAAATGAGCATAGCCGCAAACATGGCATGCTTTTTCAATCAGTCCTCCGAGCCGTCGCTTGGTAATGCCCGCGACACGCCCCCTTTGCGTCAACAGGAGATCGTCGGTATCGATCCCACTTGATGCAATTCGTTCTGCTCGCTCGCCGTCGACATACGCATAAAACAGCGATTCCAATTGCGGCAAGACAGGAATGCGCCGCGTTCTGCCGGTCTTGGTTCTCTTACCAATGCCGGTGTCCGAAGGAATGACGAGACTCAAGCCTCCCGTGCTGTCGTCCGTCTGCCAATGAGAGAGTTTTGACTTGGCGATCTCGCCGAGCCGAAGCCCGCCGTAATATGCCATGCCGATAGCAAGAGCTTCGCGCGGCGCGGAGACGCTGATAATATGCTCGGCTTCCTCGGGCGTGGCAACTTCCATTTCATGTTCGTCGGGCTTAATGCCGGACATGTAGGTAAGCATCTCGCGAACATCGATCGGCTCGAACTCACGCGGGAAGTGTTTCAAAATCCATTTGACGGCGGCGTAGCGTTGTGCAATCGTGGCGTTGCCGATCCCCGCCTTCTTCCATTGCGCGGTTTTGAAAACGAGCCATTCCAAGTCCGGCACGCGTTGAAATTCAAACCGCTGAATCGCGCGCCAATAATCGTATGCGGTTGCACCTTGCGTCTTAGTGTCAAGCAAGGTTTTGATCCGCGCCTGCATTGTCGACCAGTTCATGGTATGCTCCTTTCTGCTTTCATACTGTTAACGGTTTTGAAACGGAACAAACAGAATATAAACGATCGTCCAAAAAATGATGTTAATGATCATGATAATCCCTCCGCTTGTGAATGAGAATAGCGGACGAGCGATCCCTTGCCGATAGACAAGAGATCGCCGCCGCGTTGAATCCTATGCGGTTATGAGCCGCTATGCTTGTCAGGTTTCGTCGCTGTCGTCTTTACCTTGCTTGACAATGTCGATCACGCGCGGATTCCAGCGAATTTGATATCCCGAGTGCCCATTGCGATCGAAGGGCATCATCTCGCCGAACTGCCTGCCGAGCTCCGTAAGGACATAGCCGCCGTCAGTCTTCTCTTGCAAGCCGAGTTTGACAAGGAGTTTGTTCATGGCTTGATTAGAGACATTAGTCAACAGCTTGCTGAGTTGTGTCACGTTAAGCATGCCGATAGGATGGTCGGCGGGCGGGATCAATTCCTTCAGAGTGTTCAGACTGATCTTGTAAATGCCTTCGACGATGTCGGTAGCTTTCGCCAGAGCAATACCTTTCTTGACGCCGAAGACTTCCTGCAATTGTTTAGAAGTCTCGCCAATGTCTTTAACGGCAGAGTTGAATGTGTTCATTTGTGCGGACGGCGCGG
>CALGGX010000083.1 GCA_937916025.1 uncultured Selenomonadales bacterium | reverse complement strand
TCAACGACAATACGTCGATACCGCTCGCCAAATCTCGGATCTTTTCTTTTTGTTTGACTCCGAATCGCTGTTCTTCATCGACGATCAAAAGACCGAGATCATGAAACTTCACGCGCTCGGTGTTGAGGATCGCATGCGTTCCGATCAAAATGTCGACTTGCCCCGCCTTGAGTTTTTTGAGCGTCTCCTGTTGCTCTCGAGCCGTCCGAAATCGGCAAATCACGTCGACTGTCGGCAAAAAGCCTGCAAACCGCTCGCTGAACGTCTGAAAATGCTGTTGCGCCAAAACGGTCGTCGGCACCAACACCGCCGTCTGCTTGCCGTTCATTGCCGCCTTGTACGCCGCGCGGATTGCAATTTCCGTTTTGCCGAAGCCCACGTCCCCGCACACCAATCGATCCATCGGCTTATCGCTTTCCATGTCGGCTTTGATCTCTTCGACCGCGCGGAGTTGATCTGCCGTTTCCTCGTATGCAAATGCCTCTTCAAAATTCTTTTGCGTCGCGTCGTCATTTGAGAACTCAAAACCGCTCGAGGCTTGCCGTCGCGCGTAAATGTCGAGCAACTTGTCGGCAATGTCTTCGACGGACGCCGCCGCGCGCGCCTTCGCCTTCGCCCATTCGCTCGAGTTCAACTTATTCAAACGCGGAACACTGTCTTCATTGCCGATATATTTTTGAAGGAACCGCACTTGATCCGTCGGCACGAACAGCTTATCGGTTCCGGCGTATTTGATATGGAGATAATCGCGATGAATGCCGCCGACTTCGAGCGTCTCGACGCCGACATATTTGCCGATCCCATGCGAAGTGTGTACGACATAATCACCCGGACGAATGTCTCGGAAATGTCGAATGCGCTCGCCGTTTGATTGTTTCATTCGACGTACCGCGCGGCGTTTTTGACGTCCGAAAATCTCCCGCTCCGTGATGATACTCAGTCGCGCGCTCGGAATTTCAAAGCCGCCGCTCAATTGCCCTTTCAACAAAACGAGTTGTGTCTCGCCGAGCTCACTCGGGCGATCGCTGAAACGTATTTCATTTTCCGACAGAAGATTTTTGATTGCGTCGAGTTTTTTCTCCTGCATCGACAGAATGAACAGCCGTTGTTTGCGCTCGATTCGGCTCCGCAATTCAGAAATGAAAAGCTCGGTTTGCTCGGCGAATGTCGACACGTTCATTGCCGTCAAGCCGATTGTCGTTTTGATATCCGAACCGCGCACTTTTTTCATCATCAGCGAGAAGCAGACGATCGGATTTAACCGCGCCGCGTCGATGAGACTCTCAAACGAAAAAATTCGCCGTTTGATATCGGGATTTTCTTTGATGATGTTTCGGATTGTTTCAAGGATGCGATAGGGCTCGTCGAAAACAATCGCGCCGCGCTCGACGAAATTCAGAAACTGCTCGGGCTTGCTTTTGTCGACGACGAAATTGATCGGCATGATCGAAACTTCGTCGATGTTTTTGACAGATCGTTTCGAGTCGATGTCGAATTCTCGGAGCGAGTCGATTTGATCGTCGAAAAACTCGATTCTGATCGGAATTCGGCTGTTGAGCGGAAAGAGATCGACGATGCCGCCGCGCGCCGTGAATTGCCCCGGACTTTCGACTTCGTCCGTACGTTCGTAGCCGAAGGCGATCAACTTATCGAAAAGCCGCTCGCGTTGGAGCGTTTCGCCGAGCGTCAATTTCAATTGCGAGCGCAAAAAGTCGTTTCGCGATACGGATTTTTTGACGGCGGCTGTTGTCGTCGCGAGCACGATGAATTTTTCGCCGTTCAGCAATCGGTCGAGGATCGACATGCGCCGCGCGGTGCGTTCCAAACTCTTCACGGCGGCATTTACGTCAATCAGATCGAGTTCCGGAAATTCAATCACTTCGACATCGGGCAGGAGCTCGGCGAGATCGTCAAACCAGACGTTGAGATTCTCGCGCGTCGGCGTGATGATCACCGTCGGCTTCGGATTTGCCGAAAATGCTGCGGCAAAGACGGCAGTCTTTTGCGAGTCCGCGAGCCCGTAAACGAGCGTCTCGCGCGTCAATCGAAACGCGTCGGCAATTTCTTTGACGGTGTTGTCCTGTAAGAGTGCGGTTAATATTTGATGCATGTCATTCAACCGCCGCGCGGCGCGTCATTCGATTGATTAAATTCCGTTCTTCGTCCGTCAGAATTTGCGCCTGTCTGTTTTTTTCTTCAGCCGATTTCACCGTCGCGCCCTTCTTGTCTTCCATCCAACGCGCGTACTCATCCGCGCTCTCGATCGACAGATCGCAAATCCGCATGCGAAGATTCTGCAACGGCTCCGCCGCGTGCGGCACTTCGACGCTGAACAGCTCCTGCTTGCGAACTTCCCAATCTTTTTTGACGACATCGGTCAACAGTATTTTCAGATCGAAACGCGTTTGATCCTGCCCGAGGTTGCCGAGTGAAAGGATCGCTCCGTATTTCTGTTCCGCCTCGCGAATTGTTTGATCATGCCGCAAATTGATTTCCGAAGTCTGCTCGAGATACTTATCGAGAGCCGCGCGGCGAATTTTGGCTGTCGACTCCGTGAACTCGCGGAAATTTTCGATGCGCGTAATGTGCCAATCAACGTCCTCGTCTCTTTCGAGCAGGACTTTGAAGACAAATTCTTCCGCCGTTTCCGATTGATAAAATCTCACGTCCGCAATTGCGAGATTCAGATTTTCGAGATCGCTCGAGACGCCGTCGATTGATCTGAACTCAAGTTTTCGCAAACCGGCACGATCCATGATCTCCGCCGCCGCGAGTGAATTTTCATCCGCCGCCGCTACATTTTCGATCGAACCGGTCTCGACATAAGATTCAATCGCCGACTTCAGACTGTTTATGATCGGTTGACGCAACATTTGCGTAAAATTCAAGATTGCTTCGCGAGCTTCCGGTGTCATCGATTGATCCGACTCCGTCAAACCCTCGACGAAGGCGTCATAAGATGAGCTCAATAATTGTTCGGTGTCGACGAGCCGATTGAACGCGCTCAAGTCGTGCGCGACGATCGCCTCGTTGACTTTCGACAGCGCGAGTTCGGGCGTCGATTTTTCCGAGTGCAAATAAAAATACGCTCCGCCAATCGCGATCAAAACGACCGTCAACGCGCCAACCAATGCGAGTTTTATTCGATTCGACATTCATATCATCTCCGTTTATGTCGATTGCATTTTTATTATGCCTTCATCCTGCAAAAATTTCATTATGTCGTCGAAATTGGCTTTCAACATCACCGAAGCTCCGGCGAATTGCTCGCGCTGATTGAAAACAATCAACGAAATTTGGATAATCACGTTTTTAAGTTGCCGTTCCGTAATGTTTTCCAATTTCAGCCGCTTTGCAATGAACGTCAACTCTTTGATGAAGATAACGTCGAGTCGCACACCGCCGAGGAGCATTTTCAATATGATTTTGTAAATGATATTCCGGATTGCTTCTCCGTAAATTTCGTCTTGAATTTCATTCGCCAATCGAAGAGCTTCCTGCAATTCATGCCATGCATTTCGCAACGCCCCTTGTGTGTGTGTGTGTCGGATAACGCAATTTTGTGCAACATGACGAGAGCTTCGGAATAGAGTTTTTCCGTAATCAAAACAAAAACGCATTCCAAACCGCGTTCAGTCGTCGTCTTTCGCGAGTTCAATTTCAAATATTCCCCGGCAGTCATTATCCAATAACGACGACGATGCGAGTCCGTAATTTTCGGATAAGGACTGCGCTCGGCAACATCTTTCGGATATCCTGCATTTGAAGGCGAGGACGGATATCGGAACAGCGGCAGTTTGTGCTTCTTCGCCAGCAGACTCAAAACGGTTTGATCATGTCGATTTTCGCGAAACTCCGGATAATTCGGTTGACCGAGTTGATTCGGCATGTCCGTGACGATGCGCGGATCGGTCATGTATTGCAACCATTCGCGGACGAACTCAATCGACTCGGAGCATTTTTTGTAAACGGAATACGTTGCGGAAATTTGCGGAGTATCGGTGTATTCCGGCGAATCGCAATCCATCAGCAAAAACGCGTCGCGTTTTGTCCATACCTTTTCGATTGCCGAGCCGACGAATGTCATGATATTCGCATCGGCATTATTCATCGCGTTGATCAAATGATGAATGTCGTCGACAACGGCGGCTCCCGCATCGATGTAAAAGACATAATCGCCGTCGTTGACTTTTTCGAGCGCATCGAGAATGATCAGCGGCTTCCACAGCCAATATCCGTTGCCGCGCTTCATCGAAAGAATTTCTTTGTGTGCTTGACGAAAATCCTCGGGAATACTCGTCGGCGAATATTCCCACACTTGATCCGCACCGAAACGCTTCGCAGTCTCCGTGCAAAGAATTTGCGTCTGTCGATATTTTATATCGGCATAATTTATTACCGTGATCATTTTTAGATTCTCCTTCACTTTTTGACGCTCGAGATCAGTTTTGCGATCTCGTCCATGATCGATTGCGCGAATTCTGCCATTGCCGCTTTGTCTTTCACATTGCCGACGAATTTCATCGGACGCCCGTAAATCACCGTCAATTGCGGAAAAAAATTGCCGCTCGAGAATATTTTGTTTGTATTGATGATCGCCGCCGGAATGAGAGGTGCTTTTGACATTGCCGCGATCAATCCGACTCCGGCTTCGGCTTTTCCGAGCGCGCCCGTCCGACTCCGCGTGCCTTCCGGAAACAGTCCGAGACAACCGTCGTCTTTAAGTACTTGCAACGCGCGTTTGATCGCATTTCGATCCGCCGTGCCGCGCTTGACCGGAAACACGCCGAGATTTGTGATCGCCGCCGCGAATATCTTGTTTGCAAACAGCTCTTCTTTTGCCATGTAATTGACGTTGCGATCGAGGAACGTCGCGAGGAACGGCGGATCCCAGTTGCTGACATGATTCGCCGCCAGAATGATCGCGCCGTCTGCCGGGACGTTTTCTTTTCCGAGTACTCGCGCTCGGAAGAACAGTTTGAAAAACAGTCGAAAGAATATACGTAAGAATGAGTAAAACATCATTCGCTCCTCATTGCCGCAAATTCAGCAACACGACGCCGACGATGATGAGCAACATGCCCGCGCCCGCTTGCAAATTCAACGTCTCTTTCCAAAGCACGACGCTCAATATTGCCGTCAACGCCGTGCCGAGCCCCGCCCATATCGCATATGCAATTCCGAGCGGCAACATCGTCAGCGTCTTCGAGAACGCGAAAAAACAGCCCGCCATTCCAATCACAAACGCCGCGCTCGGCATTAATCGCGAGAAGCCGTCCGACAACTTCATCATCTGCGTCGAGAATACTTCCAATCCGATCGACAAGAACAACATCGCGTATCCGTTTGACAACAAATCAACTCCCAATCAGTTTCGTGATCTCGGCAGTAACTTCGTCGATCGACAAACCGGTCGTGTCGAGCAGAATTGCATCATCCGCCTGCTTGAGCGGCGCAATTTCACGCTCCGAATCGATTTTGTCTCGCGTTGCAATGTCTTTTTCGATCTCGCCGAGCGTCACGTCGAAGCCTTTCGCCTTGAGCTCCTCGAAACGCCGTCGAGCACGCTCCGCAACCGTCGCCGTCAAAAAGATCTTCACGTCCGCATTCGGCAAGACCACCGTGCCGATATCCCGACCGTCCATAATCACGCCGCCTCGCGCCGACATTTTGCGCTGAAGTTCCGTCAACCGCTCGCGAACAAATCCGACCTTCGCAACCGGCGAGACGACTTTCGATACTTCCGGCGTTCTGATCTCCGCCGAAACATCGCGCCCGTCGAGCAGAACTTTCAACTTCCCGTCGACGTAATTCAGATCAATGTCGACATCGCGCGCCGCATCGATGATTGCCGCTTCAGACAATTCCGCGCGGCTTTCGAGGAATTTCAACGCCACCGCGCGATACATTGCGCCCGTGTCGATGTACGTCAAGCCCAGCCGCGCCGCAATCAATTTCGACACGGTCGATTTGCCCGCTCCTGCAGGTCCGTCGACTGCCACAACCTTTTTGTTCAATTCAATTGCTCCCTTCGAATGTCCGATAAAAGTTCGGATAAGAAATATCGACGCAATTCGGCGAGTCCGGTTCGATCGAAACTCCCGCCGCCGCTCCGAATATCGACAACGACATTGCCATACGATGATCGTCATACGTTTTGCACGTCGCCGATTGAAATTCCGAGCCGCCTCGGATAATCAGCGAGTCTCCGTCCGCCGCAAACCGGTTCGGCGCAATCCGATTGAACTCGTCGACGATTGCCTTCAATCGATCCGATTCCTTGACACGCAATTCGCCGACGTCATTTATGATTGTCTCGCCTTCGGCAAATGCCGCCGCTACCGCCAAGATCGGAATTTCGTCGATTAAGCGCGGGATCATCGCGCCGCCGATTTTTACTCCATGCAATTTCGATTGTCGAATTCCGATATCCGCAATCGGCTCGCCGCCGCTCTCTCGCCGATTGAGCAATTCGATCTCCGCGCCCATTTCCTTCAAAACATCGATAATTCCCGTGCGCGTTTCGTTGACGCCGACGTTTTTGACCGTGACGTCCGAACCTTCGAGGATCGACGCAAGCACAATCCAATATGCCGCCGAACTGATATCGCCCGGCACTTCAATTGTCGACGGTGCAATCAGTTGTTCCGTCGGAAAAATCGTCACCGATCGATCGCGACGCTCAAGTTTGACGCCGAAGGCGTCGAGCATTCTTTCGGTGTGATCGCGCGAAGGCGAAGGCTCGACAACCGTCGTCGGCGATTCCGCGCGGAGTCCGGCGAGGAGAATTGCCGATTTGACTTGCGCGCTTGCAACCGGCATTTCGTATTCGATGCCGCGCAGTCGATTGCACGACGGCAGAATTGTGATCGGGAGATTTTTGTTTTGATTGCGCCCGACAATTTTCGCGCCCATTTTCGACAGCGGCTCGATCACACGCCCCATCGGACGCCGCCGAAGCGAGTCGTCACCGGTGAATGTCGTCAAAAACGCTTGCGTACTCAACAGCCCGAGCAGAAGTCGGAGCGTCGTACCGGAATTGCCCGCGTCGAGAACATTATTCGGCTCGTACAAACCGCCGAGTCCGTTGCCGGTGATTTGAATGCACTCGCCGTTTTCGACAATCGAGACGCCCATCGCGCGCATGCATCCGATCGTCGAAAGGCAATCGGCACCGCGCAGGAAGTTCGTAATCTCAACCGCCGAGCTCGCGAGACTCGAGATCATCACCGCGCGATGCGAGATCGATTTATCGCCCGGAATTTGAATTTCACCGCGCAACCCGCGTCCGAGCGGCAGAATTTTTTTCATTGCAATCGACTCCTCCAAACTTCAGACAATGAACGGATTGTTTCGCCGAGCGGCATGTTCGGCTGCCGCAATGCCCATTGCAAACGCCGCCTGCAAATTATATCCGCCCGTGAAGCCGTCCACATCGACCACCTCGCCCGCAAAATACAAGCCGTCGATCAGTTTCGATTGCATCGTGCGCGGATCGATCTCTTTTGTCGAAACGCCGCCGCTCGTCACGATTGCTTCCGAGATCGGACGCGTCTTTGAGATCGTCAGTCGAAAATCCTGCAATGTCTGAACGAGCCGCTTGCGTTCCGCGACCGTCACGGAATTGATTTGCTTTTCTTCGTCGATGAACGCCAGATCGAGCACGACCGAAATCAATTTCGACGGCAGGAGCTCGCCGAACGCATTTTTCGCCGCCTTGTTTTGAAACTTCTCGAAATCGCGCAAAATTCGCGCCTCGAGCAATTCCGGCGTCAAGCCCGGCTTCAGATTGATCGACAACTCGACGAATTTGCCTTCTTCGAGCAACGCCGCGACTTTTCGACTCAATGTCAGGATGATCGGTCCGCTCACTCCGAAATGCGTGAACAACATTTCGCCGAACTCTTCATCGACTTTTTCATCGTCGACGAGTAACGACACGCGGACTTTTCGCAATGAAAGCCCCTGCAAATCCTGCACGAAATCTTCTTCGGTTTCGAGCGGAACCAACGCCGGCAACAAATTGACGATCGTATGACCGAGTCGCCGGGCAATCGGATATCCGTCGCCCGTCGAGCCCGTCCCCGGATACGACGCGCCTCCCGTCGCGAGGATCACCGCGTCGCAACGCTCGAAATGTTTGTTGACTTCGATGCCCGTTACACGCTTTGAATTGATGAGTACGTCCGTCAAATGCGTGTTCGTTCGGAGCTCCACGCCGACTTCTTTCAATCGCCGAAGGAGCGCGTTGACCACCTCGGACGCGTCGTCGCTCATCGGAAAAATTCTGCCGCCGCGTTCGATCTTTGTCGCCACGCCCAACGACTCGAAAAAATTAATCGCATCGATCGAAGTAAACGCCGTCAATGCGCTTGTCAAAAACTTGCCGTTGCCCGGAATGTTTTCGATGAGCTCCGGCACGTCCGCAATGTTTGTGATATTGCAACGCCCCTTGCCGGTGATGCTCAATTTTTTTCCGATGCGGCTCATTTTCTCGAGCAGTACAACTTCTGCTCCCAATTCTGCCGCGCGGATTGCCGCCATTAAGCCTGCCGCGCCGCCGCCTGCCACAATCAATTTCAACTGCGCCACTCCCTTGCGCTTAAAGTGTAAAGTTACTGCCGAGATAAAACTTCTTGGCAATCTCGCTGTGGGCAATCTCATCCGCATTGCCTTCGAGCAGGATTTTGCCTTCATTCAAAATGTAAGCGCGATCGACGATGTGCAACGTCTCGCGCACATTGTGATCGGTGATCAAAATTCCCATACCGCGTTCTCGGAGATATCTCACGATCTGCTGAATATCGGCAACCGCCAGAGGATCGACGCCCGCAAACGGCTCGTCCAACAGAATGAATTGCGGTTCGAGCGCGAGACATCTGGCAATTTCCACTCGCCGCCGCTCGCCGCCCGATAATTCCGTGCCCTTCCGATCGCGCACGTGCCCGATATTGAATTCGTCGATCAGCGATTCCAACTTCGTCTTTTGATCGCCACTCGAGAGTTTCGTCGTCTCGAGGATCGCCATGATGTTTTCTTCAACCGTCAACTTCCGAAAGATCGACGCCTCTTGCGTGAGATAGCTGATGCCCAACTCCGCGCGGCGATACATCGGCAATGTCGTGATCTTGATATCCGACAGAAAAATATCGCCGGAGTCCGGCTTTTCGAGCCCGACAATCATGTAAAACGACGTGGTCTTGCCCGCGCCGTTCGGTCCGAGCAAGCCGACGATCTCGCCCGTTTCGACGGACAACGATACATTGTCGACGACCGTCCGCTTGCCGAACGTTTTTGTTAATGCCTTTGCTTCGATCTTCATCACATTGCTTTGATGAACGCGTAACTGTTCACCGGCGCGCCGCCTTGATTTTCAGTCAAGAAATTTCTGCCGTTGACGAAGTCTTCGCCGTACTTAAAACCCGCCGCCGTCAATTTCGCATGCAACGGTTTGATGTCCGTTACCATGACGAAGAAAATCTTTTTGCCTTGCGAGTCGCGCATTGCTTTTATCAGCGTTTCAATTGCATGCGGAGATTTCGCGTCGATCAATTCCTCTTCATCGGCAATGCGGAAGAATTTTTTCATGGCACCGATCACTTGCTTCTCGATGAAAAACGCCCGACGTTTGCGCGCGAGAATCGATGACATTTGCTGAAGACTGATCTTCATTTGATAATTCATTCGGCGGAGGTACTCGTACATCAGACCGATTGTTTCGACAGAAAACCACGGCGTCCGCATGAAGTGATCGAAAAACAGTTTGCTGTAGACATTTTTCATGTCGAAAGAAATTTCCTGCCCCGCGTAATGATAAATGCACGGCGCGAGTTTGTTTGTCTTCTCGAATTGCCGATCCGCCTGCACGAAAAAATCAAATCGGCGCGGAAGTTTCAGATACGTCGTCGAGAAGTAATTGTTGAGAATGTCCTGATCAAAGCACTCGCATTTCGGATTGTCGGCGAGAAAATTGATGCCGTCGACAAAAATATTTTCGACTGCAGAATTGATCGCCTTCAAATCAAGGAGCAAAACTCCGGCGTTGAAATAATCTTCCTGCCGAACGCGGTTTGTCGCGATGATGTGTTTGTTCGGAATCATGTGATTTGCCGTCGCCTCGACTTCCGAAACCGCCGCGAGCGGATGATCGCCGAGTTTCGTGAACCACAGTTCGGCAATATCGAGATTGACGAGAATATCCGCGTCGAGGTAAATCAGTCGCTCGACTCCGTGCTTCGGCAGGAGCTCGGTTATCAACAGCCGATAAAATGTTCCGATACTGAAACGCCCCTTGGTGATCTCGGGAATTTTTTCGGCGAGCAGTTTCAATCGATCGGGCATGAGTTGCGCGACGTTGCAGAATTTGATTTTTTGATTGTATTTGCCGGTGACGTAATTGAGTTTGTCTCGATTGTCGGGCGTGAGAGTACTGTCGTGCAGAATGTGGACGGTGACTTCTTCGCGCGTGTTCTCGAAGATTGAAGTCATCGATGTGCCGACGAATTTTGTATAATGTCCGTCGCGGTCATGAAGACCGTAGCTGACGTGTATCAATATTTCCGCCTCCAAAAAAATTTTCGCTCATTATATCATCGATCTGCAATTTAATGCAAAAAAAGATCGCCGCCGCGAGCTTCTGAAGAGTTGCCACTCTTCAATCCGATTCTCATTCTGCAATTCAATGCAAAAAAAGATCGCCGCCTCTCTTCGAGCCGATTTCGGCAAAAAAATTACGCCCGACGATTGTGTCGGACGCTTGAATGATCGATTGAGTTTATCTCAAAAAGACAACATTGAGTTTTTCAAGGAAGCCGCTCGCATTGTTTTCGATGAGCAGGCGATTGGCATCTGCAGTCGTCAGCACCGGATAAGCATTATGTTCTTCGAGGCGAACCGCTTTGAAGACGAGCGGATTGCTGCCCGCGCGTTGCGCCGCCGCACTTCTCATGTCGGAAGCGTAGCTCGCCATGCCGATTTCGATAATCAGATCGGGGTTGAGATTTTTATAGCCGTAAATCGGACTGCCCTGATCGTTGCGAATGACCGGTGACATAACCGGATTCAAATTCATTCCCCGGCAATCGATGATCACGCCGGTGTAGCCGCCATAGGCTCCGCTGCTCGAAGGTTTCGTGCTCGGAACGCTCGGGATTGTCGTGGTGGTCGTCGTGGTGGTCGTGATTGTCGTCGGAGGAGACGGTTGCACATTCGGAACCGGAGCAGGGATCGGCTCTTTCACAGTCGTGCGCGGCAATACCGCAGTCGCCACGGATTTTGATCCGTACATCGGCATCTGCATTACCACGCAATACGCGCCTTCTTCCCAATATTGATCAACGATTTGCGCGTTGCGCACCAAGCCCTGAACGGAAGTATTAATCGTCTGATTTTCCAACATGAGATTTTCTACGGTCGTGGTTGCTTCAACGTTGATGCCTTGGAGCGTCGCCAGCAATTCGGCATAAGCAGACGCCTTTGCCGCTTCGCGCGCCGATAATCTTGCCTGCACCGGATTGCGGAACTTTTCGGTGTTGGGCACTCCGTAACCTTTTGCGGTGATGACTCCGCGCTCCCAATCGACGCTGCCGTCCGCCGCAAACGCTCCGACTGTCGAAAACAGCAGTGTCAACATCAACACCGCCGCCGTCAGCAAAAATTTTTTCGTCCTCATCTCTCTCAAGCCTCTCTTCATTTCAGTTTTCTTTATGATAACACAGGCAAGCTCAAAAATCCATTAGAGGAACATTATTTTTTGATTAGAAATGCCCGATGAAACGGAGCCAACTCTCTTTTCGATCGACAACCGCCTCAACGTCAAGGAAGTCATGAATTTTGTATCTTACCGCCGCCTCGTTGTTGTCGCCGTCGAAACGATGTTCGTAGCGAATGAGCCAGTCTTTGAAAAAATCCTGCTCGATTGACGCAATCATGTCTTCATCTCTGAAATCGTAGCGGATTGCCGCGCGCGTTTTCGGCGAAAGATCACGCGCATAGCCCGCCGCCCATTTGAAGTGAACATCTTGCGGCATTGCATCAAACTGCAAAAACATCTCGTCGATATCGGAAAATTTTCTGCCGACATGCGCGCGAAACACAAAATCGTCATTCGCCTTGTCGCTCCTGCCGATGTCAAGCCAGCCGCTCACACGCATTCGATATCGCTCGGAATCGGATCGGATCATCACGGAAGTTTTTTCGCCCGCGTTGATTTCGACATTACTGCGCATTTTCAGCACTCGGAAGTCTTTTTGAGCATCGAGCGGCTCGCGGATCAATTCTTCGAGTTCGGCTTTGTGTCTTTCGACAAAAGCAATCGGCACTCCGACCAGCAGATTGACGCGCTCTTCCATGATCGTCCGATGCGTTACCAATGCGAGGTTCGGCATTGTATCCGAGCGCATCGACAGGCTGATCAATCTGACGACCGGCACGCGCGGATATACCGTCAACAGCACGCGCGCCGTCGTCCGGATCCCGGCCGGCAGCTACCGGTTCGGCGCGTGGGGCGTCAACCGGACGGACCTCGACGTCACGCTCGTCGGCGAAGGCGCGGACGCGACCATCATGGGCGGGAACAACGACAACATGCAGGGCGGCGACTGGAAGAACTGCTCGTGGACGTTCGCGGCGCTGAAGATCACCGAGAAGGACGGTGTCAACTTCGGCGACCCGAACTATCCGACACGCTCCTGGAACTCCACCTTCCGCTTCACAGACGGCGCGG
>CALGGX010000082.1 GCA_937916025.1 uncultured Selenomonadales bacterium | reverse complement strand
GATGTAGCCGTGACTGGAGTTCAGACGTGTGCTCTTCCGATCTTTTTTTGTCGACAGAATAAACAAAAAAAGCTGCGGAATCAATAATTCCACAGCATTTTGAATGATTGATACAAAACGAAAGTTAATTACATTTTATGTAATTTGTTCCGCCTCGCGATTCAAATATATTTGATATTTGACCGACCAAATTTCCAGCAACAAAAAATATGACAGCATCGATCTGAACGGTACATGTCGATCATCGTTTAATTGAAACTGCTCCGAGAACACGTAGAGATTTTCTGTCGAGCGACTTGCGAGAGTGTTATCGCGCAGATCGGTGATCGATATGAGCGGGAGCCCTTTCAATTGTAATTGCAATGAAAATTCCTTGACATGGTGAGACTCGCCGCTCAACGATACGAAGATAAACAGATCATCTTTATTCGCCGAATTGAGTATCGAATAAAATTCGTCTCTGCCGCCGATATCGTAGATGAACACGTCGTCATAAAAAAACAGACGTTTCAATTCCTGCAACATGTTACTCTGAACGTAGCCGGAAGCAAACGCAAAAATCCTGTTCGCCTCGTGCACCAATCGGCTGGCTCCGTCGTAGTTGAGTTTCATCAAATTCGACCACGTTTTGGTATAAAATTGCCCGAGCTCGGTAAGAATATCATGCGAATGAATGTCTTCGCCGGAGTCTTCCCGTTTCAACAACGCCTTCAAATCACTGAAGCCGTCAAAGCCCAACTTCTGAGCGAAACGCACAACAGTCGTACTCGAGACACAGCATTTCTTCGCCAATTCATGAATGGACATTCGACGAACCTGCTCGCGATTGTTTAAGATGTATTTCCAAATGGCGATGTCGGTCGGATTTAAAGCCTGCTTGTTTTCGTTGATGATAGCTTCCAATCTCATTGTCGAGCCTCCTCGCGTGTCGAAGTCGGCTCATTCTAGATCATTTCTCAAGCGAGATCAAGGATTTCAACTGTCGACAGACGGCGTGATTCATTTCATGAAACTCCGCGCGGCTCATCTTCGAGCTCAAATAAAGATCGTAATACTCATCGACCTTGCACTTGAGCGGGCGCGTCGCGTAAATCCGGCACAGCCGAGTTTCTTCATCGTAATGTTTGCAGACGCCGTCGCCGCGATCGAGATCGGCATATTCATTCGACAGCCGAATGTTTTGACAGCACAGTCCGCAACAATCGCATTCAAATCGATCCGCCATCAGCCGTAATTCGCCAGCAAACTGCGCCCCGACTCAAGCAGTCTCCGACTCTCATCCGAAATTTCTTCGTTTTTAATCAACGGCGCATTGACAAATTTGTACATCACTTTCGACATCGTTTCGGCGGCGTAGATGGTCGTTATCTGCCGTTGACTGAAATTCCGCACATCGGTACCGTTGATGACTCGCTCCATTTCGCCGACCGTGGAGAGAAACAGACCGTGACATCTGTAAAATACATTGTCAAACTGATCTACAAAATTTTTAATGGCTGCCTGCTTTTCACAAAAAACGTCGCCTTGCTTACGACGATGTTTCGCCATACTGTATTCCGACGCGGCATCATCTCGGGCGGCTTTGGCTTTTTTCGCCGCACTGTAACCGCTGAATGCGAGAGTGGGACCGATGAAAAGCCCGCCGAGAACCGCCATACCTCCGACCATTCCGAGTCCGCCGGCTGCCGCCGCGCCGCCTCCAAGCCATGCAAGAGTTGCATTCTGAGCAGCCGCTCCCGCCAAGCCCGAAATTGCCATGCCCGTGCTCGCCGTGCCGACCGCTCCCGCCAAGCCGTAAGCACCTATCGCCGTCAAAGTCCCTGCCGCCATCGAGTTGATACCTCCGGAAGTCAATTCGATCGCTTTATTGCAGGAGCCTCTGAGTTGATCCAATTGAGCATCACTCAAATCGAGACTGAGCGACGAACCGGTGCGCCCGTTACGCTTTTCAATTCTTTTCAATTGCCGATAGCAACTTTCAAATCGATCGAGTCCCTTCGTTTGGATCAACAGCTTCGTTTTGGCGAGTTCGTCGACAGATGCCTTCGTCTGTTCGAGTGCCGATTCCATTTTCGCTTTCGTTCCGTTGTCCAACTCCCGAGTTAGGCTGTTGTAATCTTCGGCTTCATTCGCATATCTTTTAGCCTCGTCGCGTTTATCCATCCCATATATTCCGCTCAGAACGGCTGCCCCGATAAGCCACGGTAACGGCATAATAATTCATCTCCTTCATTCGTTGATTGATATCAATCCCAAACCAACGGCTTGTCGCTCAAAAGAAACCGGTGATATTCGTTTACGCTGTCGTACGTTTTGATGTTGTAACCGAACTCGCTCGAGAAAGTCTTAATCGCGCGATTAATGCCGTCAAAATCATTGTTTTTGATCGCCCGCTCGAGATCGCTCAGACTCGCATCGGTGATCCGACGACGGTTGCTCAGAAATTGCTCGACAGTACGCCTGAATTCAATCTGCTGTCTGTCCATCTCGCGAATGGAATAATCGCAAAATGCCTCGATGAACTCCCGACGTTTGCGGGCATATTCCGCTTCGGCGCGAAGATTTCTGAGCGAACCGACAACGCTGTTGAGGAAGCTGCTTGCGAAGTAATTGATCACCGAGCCGACTGCCGCACCAATCATCGCCCCCGGCACTCCGCCGACCGCACCGCCGATCATTCCGCCGAGCGTCGTTGCCGAATTTTGTACAACAATGTCGACGCCCTTTCGAGTAAACTCGCCGAGAAATTCGGAAGTTGTGATCTTGCCGTCGAGAAGTTGCTTGAATGATTGCCCGATATCGATCACCGCACCTGCAGTCGTGATGAGCGCATTGGAATTTGCAAGTTGATTGAGCGCGGTGCTCACAACATTTTTACCGATTCGATTTTCGGCATCTTTTGCGAGACTCTTGAATGCCTGTTTTGCAAGCGATTCGCCTTGTTGTTCGCCGTAAGCAAGCGCACTGTCTTTCGCCGTGTCGACCAACGCTTGATCGAAAGTCTTGCGCCCGCTCATCCACTC
>CALGGX010000081.1 GCA_937916025.1 uncultured Selenomonadales bacterium | reverse complement strand
CCGCCGAGTCCGAAGCCGATCGTCTTGTTATTGATATGTCCGCCGTCGCTGAGTTTCGTGCGCAATGAACTGCCGTTGACGCCCGCGAAGATTTTCATCTCGTTGCTGATCTCTTCGTCTTGATCCTGAATCTCGCGGAATTCGTCCTCGGGCGGCTTCCAATGGTTGTTGTTGTCATCAATGGTTTTAACCACAGTACGAGGTATCGGAGGATCACCTTCAATAACCAAATTGCCGGTTTCTTCTTTAATACCGCCGATTTTATTTCCGACGCGCGCGCGAAATCCCGTCGCGGTAAAATTGCCGTCATCGACATCGGCACTGCTCGCGAGATCATCTGCAGTTCTCGACGCAATCGGATTGCCTGCATCGTCTTCGAGATAAATCTCGTACTCGAACGAGACGCCTTTTTTGAGCGTGTTCGGCAGTTGGATGTTCGAACCGGTGATGCCGTTGCTGTTTCGGATCAGGTTAAGCGTCAAACCGGTATCGACGCGCGCATTATCGCCGCGAGAGCCGACTTCGATCGTCGTGCCGGTGAGTTCGGTTTTCGCACCGCCGGTGATGTTGAGGATCGTATCGCCCTCGGTCGGCAACTCGAATCCGAGCTTATCAAAGCCCTCGATGCTCCGAACATTCAAGCCCGAAACGCCTTTAATATTGAGAGTGTTGCCGAACACGTTGCCGCTCGAGCTCAAGCCGCCGATCAAAACCGCATTGCCGATGTCGGGCGCGCCGCTGATATCGATCGTATTGCCGTACGCATTGCCGCTCTCGGACATGCCGCCGATGATCGAGCCGTTGATCGTACCGCCGCCAATCTCGATCTTATTGTCAAACGCGTCGCCGCTCAATGCCGCACCGCCTCTGATATCGCCGATCGTGCCGCCGTCAACCTTGACGCTGTTGCCGAACACATTGCCGTTGCCGAGCCTCAATAATTCGGCAGTGAGATCGCTGTTGCCGTTGATCGAATACGTGTAAGCGACTTCGCCGCCCGAGACGAATTGAATCGTGCCGCCGTGAATGATCACTTTGTTGTTCGAGACGTTGCCGCTCGCATTAAACAGCTTGCTGTTGACGACGGACAGACCGCCGGTTACGCCTTCGATGTTGCCGTCGTTGATGGTGATTTCGTTGCCTTCGACATTGCCGGAAGCGGAGACGCCTCCGAGCACTCCGCCGAGTTCGCCGCCGTTCACTTTGATCCGATTGTCGATTGCATCCTCCGAGCTCTCCTCGTCGCCGCCGCCGTAAACCACGTCGTAATTTTCGTCGTTGATCTCGATCGAATTGCTGCTCGTGCCGTTCGGACTGACGTTCTCCGCCGCCGCCGTCGAGTAATATCCGAAGAAGCAGGCAAGCATGAGAGGCAAGCATTTCGCCCATTTATATTTTTTATGTTTGATCTTACGCATGACTTCATCCCTCACTTGACTGCCCAACGGCGATCTTTGACGTAAAACGTGCCGCCGTCGACGAATTTGATCCCGACTTCGGATGTGCCGTTGACTTTGATCGATCCGCCGTCATTGAATTTCAGCGTCGTCGAGTCTTCGGCAATTGCATTCGGCAGTTCATTCAGATCGAGATCGCCGAGCGAGACGTTCAGCAAATTGATCAGATCATCATCACCGGCATTTTCGATCACGTCATTGCCGTTGCCCTTCATGTAGACGAACTCGTCATAACCGTCGGAGCCGAACAACGTATCGTTGCCTTCCGCGCCGCCCCACAGCGTATGATTATCGCCGTCGCTGAGGATTGCCGCATAGTCTTCAGTGGCGACGAACGAATCGAAATCTTCGTCGAGGCTCGGGAGATCGATGAGTTGATCGGACGGAGTATAGCCGTAACGCCACGCCGCCAGTTTCACTCGATAGCTCGCCGTCGGATGGATATCGTCCGGCATGGGCTCGGCGAGCAATTCTTCGATCGTGTTCGAGACGCCGCCGTTATTGACAGCAAATCCCGATACGTCCTCGAGCGATCTGTTCTCGAATGTCAAGTGAACGCTCGTCGAAGAGAGAATGAGATTGCCGCCCGCCTCGAGTGTCGACAGCGATTTTTCGGCAATTGAATTGACAAACGCGAGCGAGTCTTCAGCAGTGTTGAAAGCGGCGAATGTAATCGTCGATACGCCCGATCCGATTGAAATTTGATCCGCGCCTGCACTGCCGTTGACAGTCGAGTCGTTGCCGGTGATGTTGATCGTGTCGTCGAGCGAAGTCGCGATTACATTCCAACCGTCGGTTACATTGATCGATTGCCTGCCGCTCTCGCTCCGCGCGGAGTATTGCCGATCGGCTGAAGCATCGCCGACAACAATATCGGTTGCTTGCGTCGAAGTCGAGAAGTTTGCGGTGTAGAGTTGATCGCCTTCGCCGAGCGTCTCGCGGCTGTCGACGACGTACATGCCTGCGCTTGATGCCGAAGCCAGATCGATGTAAGCGTCGGGATTGTTGAGCGTTACGATCGTCGTGCCGGTGCCGATCAATTCTTCGATCGAGTTGATCGAGCCGCCGTTGTCTACGGTTGCATCCAAAACATCATCGAGCGTTCGAGCGACGAATACGAGATTGATCTGATCGGACGTGAGCGTCACGCCGAGATCGTCTTCGAGAGTGTCGAGAGATTTTTCGGCGATTTTTGTCGAGAACGATATCGCATCGAGCGAGTCGAAGTCGGCGAAAGTGATCGTGTCGACGTTAGAGCCGACGACGATTGAGTCCTCGCCGCCCGCGCCGGAGATTGTCGCGCCGGTGCCGGTGATGTTGATCGTGTCTTCGGAATCGGTACCCAGCACGATCCAATTCTTGGCAACGGTGATCGATTGCGCGGGAGAATCGTTCGCGGCGATGTACGCTTTACTCGAAACGACATTGCCGACAATCACATCATCGGATGCGGCGTCAGATTTGAGCGTCGCGTTGGCTCGAGTGGAAGTACGATCGACAGTCATAACGCCGGTGCGATTGCCCGCGCTCGAGAGATTGACGCCGATCGGATTTTTGATCAATTGCGCGATCGAAGTTTCGGAACCGGCATCGTTGACGGTGAATTTCTGCAATCGATTGGTGACGCTCGAGAAGTTCTGCAATGCAATCGTCAATTGCTCGGAAGAAAGGACGAGTTGATCGCCTTCGATGCTCGACAGAGAGCGGATCGGAATTTCGTCGGTCAAGACGAGCGCGTCGTTTGAAAGATCGAGATCGGCAATCGTGATCGAGTCGACGCCGCTTCCGATTGCAATCGAGTCCGCTCCTTTACCTGCAGAGATCGTCGAGCCCGTGCCGGTGATCAAAAACGCATCATCGAGAGTCGAGGCGGTGACGTTCCAGCCGTCGACGACATTGATCAATTGCCTGCCGGTATCGGATGTTGCTGTGTAATTCCGATCGGCATCGACAGTTCCGACAACGATGAACGGATCATCATCCCACTCGACGATGAACGGGCGCGGATAATTTAGATTGAAGTCGCCGTCATTCCACTTATACGGCTCTGTCAATTCGTAGAACATCCCGTAATCTTCGTTTTCGTTATTCTGGTTGGGTTCGGGGACGCCGTTGGCAGAATCATAACCCCAATGCGAATTTAAAGTGTTGTTTTCCAGATACTCTCCGTCAATCCAAATCCACACGCCTTCGCTTTCGGCATCTGATAATCCGAAATACGCATTCTGATATCCTTGCGAAATCATGTAATCATAAATTGCGTCGTTTTCTCCATCGTCGTTGATGATTGCAAGATGCCCGCCGAGTGCTTCGGCATAAGCCTTTGCTTCTTCCCAAGTGTCGACAATGTCTGAAAAGATTTGGTATTGATGCCCGCCGTATCGAAGCGTATCGTTCACGCTGACGAACGACGCATTGTAATATGTTTCGCCGTCGTCGAGAGTTGCAGTCTTGTTGATGACGAAATATCCCGCGCCGCTCGCATTCGACAGATCGATGTAAGCATCGGGATGATCGAGCGTCGGCTCGTGATACAACAATTCATCGATCGAGTTCCGCGCGGAGTCGTTGTTGACGGTGTAATTCAAAATGCTGTTCAGACTCGTGTCGACAAAGCCGAGCGTGATCCGATCGGAATAGAGAATCAGTCCGCCGTCATTCGTCATGGTATTGAGAGAGTTCGTCGCGATCGATTCGGCAAAAGTCAACACGTCGTTTGAAGTGTCGAGATCGGCGAAAACAATCGTCGCAACGCCGTTTTCGATCGTGATGGAATCCTCCCCGTTGCCGCCGCTGACAATCGCGCTGCTGCCTGCAACCGTGATTTGATCATTGCCGTCGCCCGCATCGATTGAAACATTCGCGCCCGAGCTGTATATCGAGTCGTTGCCGCCGCCCGCATTGATGGTAACGTCCGAGCCGTCGCTGATAATTGAGTCGTCGCCGTCCGTGCCGTCGTCAATATCCGCACTGAATGCGAGATCATCCGCGCGGAGTTGCGCGAGAATCGCCGTCGAGTCGTCGGCATTGATCAAAACATTCGAGCCGGTGTTTGCAATAATATCGTTGCCGCCTCCGGCATTGACGGTCGCTCCGTAACCGGTGGCAATGATTGTATCGTCGGATTCGGTGCCGTTGACGTTCCAATAACTGCCGACAGAAATTTCCTGCCCGCCGAGCTCGCCGTTAGCGGTGTAACTGCCGCTTTCGATCGTGCCGACAACGAAATCACCGCTGACGGTTGAACTTCTGAAGACGGCATTGCGCTCTGTCGACTCGCTCGGCAATGCAAAGAAGCCGGTGCCGGATCTCGATTGTGATGACAGATCGACGCCGAACGCTCCTGCAAGTAATTGCTTGAGTTTAGTGTTGGTTCCGGCATTATTGACGATGTAATCATCGGCGAGCGTGTCGAGATTGTCGAACACGATCGACATGCTGTCGTTTGCGAGAGTAACCCGATTGTCTTTATTCGACATCGTCATTGAACGCGGGTATACGAACGAATTGAATTTGATTGTGTCGGAATCGGGCGTGAGATCGGTGACTGTGACGCGTTTGACGTCGCTGTCGAGCGCGATCACATCTTCGCCGTTGCCGAGAGTGATGATCGCGTCGTCCGCCCCGACATTGAATACGTCATTGCCGTTGCCGCCGTTCACCGTGACGCCGTCGCCGACGATGTTGAACACGTCATTGTTATCGGAGCCGCCGACATTCCAACCGCCGGTGATGGTGATCAATTGACGATCGGGACTTACATCGGCAGAGTAATGTTGATTGCCGGAGACATTGCCGATCACGGAATCGCCGTCGACAGTCGCGGTCTTAAACTCAACATCGGAGCCGATAATGGTATTTTCGCGAGCATCGAGACTGGTTTGCGGAACGATCACGCCGTCCGTGCCGCTCGCAATCGTCGAGAGATCGACGCTGAAAAAATCGAAGCGATTTTGAATGTCACCTGATATGTCTTCAAAAATACCGTTGTAGCTATAAAGATTGATGTCATAGAAATGTCCGCCGGTGGCAGTTGCGAGCGGCTCCCACTCGCGTTGACAACTGCCGCCGAGTTCGCCGACAACATCCATAATAACGTTCTCATTAATCAAAGTCGAAATGACATTGTTGACATCAAACAGTGAGCCGTCGTCGAAATCCTCGTCCGTCAAAACAATAAATCTCTTATCGGCATCTTGACGGAATTGAAGCGAGCGCGCTCCGGACAGAGTGCTCATTATCGCCGTCAAACCGTACTCGGTTCCTCCGATTGTACGAACCGAATTGACGTTGGCAATGAACTCGTCAACATCTTCGGTAAAGGCATAAGCATGAATATCGTTGCCGTCTTCATATTCGATCAAGCCCAAGCGAATATCGACATTGTCATCTCTCAGCGATTCGGCGAAATTGGTGACAGCTTGTCGCACTCGTGAAATGTAAGTGTCCATGCTGCCGCTCTTGTCGAAGATAAAAACGACATCGGTACTGCCGCCGTTAATGACTTTTCGCGCAATGAGATCATCGACGTTGCTGACACTCGCGCCGTTATTGACAGTGTAATCGGCGAGCGCGGACGAGATCGAATCGACGTTTTGCAGTACGATCGACATCTGATCGGAAGCGAGAGTGACTTCATTACTGCCGTAGGTTTGATTGAGCGAACGCCGCTGAATTGCGGTAGTAAACGACACAGTATCGCTGTCGAGCGCGAGATCGACGATATTGATCGACGAAACGCCCGCACCGATTGAGATCAGATCGTTGCCGACGCCGGAACTGACAGTGACATTGTTGCCGGTGACGTTGATCGTGTCGTCATTCGACGTGGCGGAGACATTCCAATCGTCGTCGACCGTGATGTTTTGCTTGAATGAGTTGCCGACGGCGGTGTAGGTATCGGAATCGACAGAGCCGACAAGGATATCGCCGTCGCCTGCTTCGGATTTGAACACGGCGGCGTTTGAAGTGAGAGTGCTGTTGATGACTAAGACGCCGTCGCTCGAAACGGTCGCGAGGTTGACATCGACAGGACGATTGAGAAGCTGTTGAATTCGAGTCGACGTGCCGTTGTTGTCGACGATGAATTGTCGGAGCGCGGCGTTGGTACTCGAGAAGTTTTGCAGAGTGAGATCGATCGCGTCGGACGAGAGATTGAGTTGCCCGCCCTTGACGGTTGAATCGCATTGCCGAAAGCGATCGAGTCGAGAGAAGTGTTGAGATCGGCAATGACAACAGTCGACACGTCGTCGGCAATTGATATGGAATCGGAACCGCCGCCGCTCGCAACAGTCACACGATCGCCGATGACATTGATTGAGTCGTCGTCATTCGTGGCTGAAACATTCCAATCGTCCGGAGTGAGGATCGATTGACGCCCGGAATTGCTCCGCGCGGAGTAGTGATGATCGGCGGTGACGGAGACGACAATGACGTCGGTCGCGAGCTTTTCGCTTTTGAATGTGG
>CALGGX010000080.1 GCA_937916025.1 uncultured Selenomonadales bacterium | reverse complement strand
AAATGCCGCCGCGCCCATGACCGGCGGCATCAATTGTCCGCCCGTCGACGCCGCCGCTTCAACCGCGCCCGCAAAATTCTTGTGATAGCCGAGCTTCTTCATCATCGGAATCGTCAACGAGCCCGTGCCCACGACATTCGCAACCGAACTGCCGCTGACCGTTCCCATCAAGCCGCTCGAGAGCACGGCGACTTTTGCCGGACCTCCCGACGCCCAACCCGCAATCGCATTCGCCGCGTCGATGAAGAATTTCCCCAGTCCGGTCGATTCCAAATACGCTCCGAACAGTATGAATAAGAATATGAACGTCGACGACACGCCGAGCGGTATGCCGAAAATGCCCTCGGTCGTGAAGAAGATGTGGCTGACAAACTCGTCAATGTCGAGCCCGCGATGCGCCAATACGCCCGGCATGTATTGCCCGCCGAACGCGTACGCTATGAACAGCATCACGACGCAAACCATAGGCAAGCCGACCACGCGACGCGCCGCTTCGATCACGAGAAAAATCCCGATCAAGCCGACAATCACATCCGTCGTCGTAGGCAACGCCGCGCGGAGGATCAATTGCCGGTATTCGATTACGATATACGCCGGAGCCGCCGCGCCGAGAAATGCAAACAGCGCGTCGAGCGGATGCACTCGGTCATATCGCCACGACTTGCGCATCGGATACAGCAAAAACGACAGCGCAAGTCCGAAGCCGAGATGAATCGAGCGTTGCAACCACGCGTCGAGCACTCCGAACACCGCCGTGTACAGCTGGAAGATCGAAAACGAAATCGCCAGCGCGCTGATGAATTTCTTCATCAAGCCGGTGTATTGCATCGTGTTTGACTCGCTGTCGAATTTCTTCAGCACTTCTTCCGAGGTCATGTTCTTATCAGCCATCCGAATCGCCTCCGATCATCGATTGAACATAGATCGCGCATTCGAGCCGCTTCTTCTGAATTTCGCAACCGATCCGGTACGGCTCGCGAATGTCGCCGTGAAATAAATCCGCGTTGGCATGGCATCCGCCCGAGCAGTAAAATCGCGCCCAACATTCCCGACACTTCGGCTTATTCAACACGTGCGATTGCCGAAAGTACGTCGACCAGCCGCGCGGATCGTCCACGCCGTCAAACACCGTGCCCATGCGATATTGCTCGCGCCCCACAAATTGATGACACGGATACAACTCGCCGTTCACGTCGACCGCGAAATATTCATGCCCCGCGCCGCACCCCGACAATCGCTTCGCCACGCACGGTCCGTTCGACAGATCGACGTTGAAGTGGAAGAAGAAAAATCCCCGTCCCTCGCGTCGACGCTCGAGATATGCTTGCGTCAGCCGATCGTATTCGCGATTGATGCGCGGCAGATCGTCCGACGTAAACCCGAGCGGCGAGTCTTTCAACACTGCCGGCTCCACGCTCAACACATCAAAACCGGCGTCGTGCATCGCGAGAACGTCGTCCGTGAAATCCGGATTGCGCCGAGTATAAGTCCCGCGCATGTAATAATTCGAGCCGCCGCGACTGTCGACCAGCCGCTTGAAATTCCGCACCGCGCGATCGTACGAGCCATGCCCTGTCGAATCGGGGCGCATTGCATCATGCACTTCGCGCCGCCCGTCGAGACTCAACACGAGCGAGATGTCGTTGTCATTCAGCCAATCGATCGCGCCGTCGTTCAGCAACATTCCGTTCGTTGTCAGCGTGAGTTTGAATTGCTTGTTCGCCTCGACCTCTCGCGCGCGGACGTATTCGGTCACGGCTTTGACTGTCTTGAAATTGATCAGAGGCTCGCCGCCGAAGAAATCGATTTCGCAATGCCGACGCATCCTCGAGTGTTTGATGATAAAATCGACCGCCGCGCGTCCGACTTCCGCGCTCATCACTCCGCGCGCGCCGTACGAACCGCCGTCGCCGAAACAATATTTGCATCGAAGATTGCAATCCTGCGCGACCATCAGACACAGCGATTTGACGATGCCGAGTTGATTGAATGTCGGAGGCACGTCGATCTCCGGCGCGAAAAGCAATTGCGCGGCGATCAATTCATGCAACTCGCCGAGTGCTTCATTCAGATCGGCGGCGGGATATTTCCGATCGAGCGCGGCGAGCACTTCCGCGTCGTTCGAGCCGTCGAATCGATCCATGATGTCGAAGATCAACTCGTCGACGACGTGCACCGCACCGCTGTTTATGTCGAGCAGAATGTATTCGCCGCCCTGCCGGAATTTATGTATGCGCTTGTCGATTGAGATCAGTCCTTCCGAAAAAAATTCTGCCATGCATTTTAAGACATGGCAGTAAGAATTTCAATGAATACTTCGATCGAATCACTTTTTCGATTGCCGCTCGCAAACTTGATTGCCGACGGTGCAACTGGTTTTACATGCCGATTGGCACGACGCTTGGCACTCGCCGCAACCGCCGCTCTTCATGCTCGATTGCAATGTCGGCTTGTTGATCGTCTTGATGTGTTTCATACTATCACTCCTCGCCACGCATTATATCAGTCGACGGGGCAAATTTCAAGCCGCCGCTCGACGAATGTCACGACCGTCAGATCGAGAGCGCGCGCGAAATCGATCGCCGCATCGAAATTCACTCCGACCGCCTCGACCTTGTGCGCGTCCGAGCCGATCGTGATGTATCGTCCGCCCAGTTCTTTATATCGACTGAAGATCGGCGCGAGTTCCTTCAACGCACGACGCGAGTTCAATCGCCGAGTATTGAGCTCGAGTACTTTCTCGCGTTTGACGACAATCTCCAGCACTCGATCGATCTGATCTCTGAACGACGCATAATCGATCTCGGGATCATCGTACGGAGCCGCGCGGCAGATGTAATCGATATGCCCGAGAATGTCGTAATCGGCAATCGCACTCTCTTCAATCATCGCGTCGAAGTATCGCCGATACGCCTCGCGCTTGTCTTTGCCGACGTAGTACTCGGGATAGTAAATGTCGAGATCGTCGACGAGATGAATCGATCCGATCACTTGATCGAACGGCGCGCGCTTGATGAAGGCATCATTCGCCTGCCGCGCGTATTGACGCAAACCGACCTCGACTCCGAGCCGCACCCGCTCCGAGCGAAGTGCGCGATATTCATCGAAATACGCATCGGGATCAAACGTGAAGTCGATCGGTCCGGGCAGGGCGTAATCGAAATGCTCGGTAAACACAATGCCCAGTCCGAGCTCCTCCGCGCGGCGAATCGCATCGTGCGGCGACATCTCCGAATCCGCCGAATACTTCGTGTGCATGTGGCTGTCAAATATCATGAAATCAACTCCTGTGATGATACATCAGAAAACTCCACCGGCACAAACCGATGGAGTTTTTTTTTTTGAGTTTCCAAACCGCAAATCGTCGAATGACTTCAATGCTTGCATTGTAAGACAGTCGGCGATTTTTGTCAATGGAAAAAGACGCGGGCAATTCTCAATCGAGACTCCCGCGTCCGAATTCCGATCAATCAAATCAACCGTCCGCTTTCATGATGCTCCACTCGGAAGTGAAACTCAATTGCCCGCTCAACTCTTCCTTCTCCCAACGCCGCTCGATGCGCTCAATCACGTCGGGAACATTCTCCTCGCCGATGTCGTAGAGCAACACGATGAATTGCGTCTGATTGCTTTTCGAGATCGCGTCCGTCCGACGCAAAATCGACTTGAGCATTTCCTGAAACGCATCGCCGGCGTCCATTAAAGACATCTCCAATTCGTCGCTCGGCACGAGCGTCAACAACATCAAACAATCCGATCGCCGCTCCTTCCGAACCGTCCGCCGCAAAAACCGATACACCGTGCGGAAATTGTCGGGATGCAAAATCAAAGCGTCTTCATCATGCCCGCGCTCTTCGAGGATAACTTCCATATTCGACAAACTCATCGAATCGGCAATTTCCATTTCGTCGAGCTTCTGATCGCTTCGATAAACGAAATATCCGTGCTTGCCGCGCTGTTTGACGGTGTACAACGCCTTGTCCGCCTTCTTGTAGAGCTCGCCGAAATCGGTGCCCTCGTCCGGAACGAACACGCAACCGATCGACGTGCCGAGCGGAATCGACATGTCCTCGCCCATCAATTTCTTCGCCTCTTCGACGAGTCTCTCGTTTGCGCGAACGGTCTTCTTTGCAATATCCGGCTCATCATGCACGCCTTTGCAGAACGCCGCAAACTCATCGCCGCCCATTCTGCCGATCACGTCATTCATGTCGAGCACTTCGCGCAAAATATTCGAGAACGTGATGAGAACCTTATCGCCCATCGCGTGCCCGTAAATGTCATTGACTTGCTTGAAACTGTCGAGATCGATCATCAGAAGCGCACCGTCGCCTGCTTTGCAAATCTCGCCGAACTCCTTCTCGCTCGCCGCTTTGTTGAGAAGCCCGGTCAACGCGTCGGTCTCCGCCGTTTTTTTGAAGCCTTGAATTTTTTCAACCGTCTGCAGGATATTTCCTACGCGTCGAAGAAGTATATCGGGCAGAAACGGCTTTTTGATAAAGTCCATTGCGCCGTTTTCAAAGCCTTGAATTTCGGTCTGCTCATCGTGATCGGCAGTCATGAACATGAACGGAATGATCGTATGGTATTCGTCTTGTAACGTCGATTGCAACTCGTATCCGCTCATGCCCGGCATGCGAAGGTCGGACAAAACCATGTCGGGACGCTCGCGACGATAAACTTCGATTGCTTCCTTGCCGGAGCTCGCGCAAACAACTTCGTAATTCGACGACAACATATTCTCCGTCATCATCAGTGAGACGAGCATGTCATCGACGACCAATATTTTTTTCAATTCATCAACTCCCTTGCGGTTGATTTTATCGGTAAACGTATTTTATCATGTATTTTGGAAAAGCAAACAAACAACGAAAATTTTTTTGCTCGGAGGCTTGATTATGATTACAATTGCAAAACTTCAGGAGCTGGGTGTCGACACAAAAGAAGGACTTGCGCGTTGCATGAACAATGAGGGTTTCTATCTCAAAATGGTGAAGATGGGGCTCACGGACGCTCACTTCGAGGCACTCGAGAAGGCGATTGCCGAAGACAACATCACGGAAGCGTATGAAGCGGCGCATGCGCTCAAGGGATCGACCGGAAATCTCGGAATCACGCCGCTCTATAATCCGCTCAATCGAATGACGCAGATGTTGCGCGCAAAAATGAAGGCGAATTACACATCAATGTATGCTCCGATCAAGGACATGCGCGCCAAATTACTGAGCGAACTCTAAACAACTGCAGTACTTACCGGAGGAGGAAGTGTCATGTACAAGAGGTTGATTGCATTGCTGATGACGGCAATGATGTTGTTGTCGGTCGGTTGCGGCGGCGATACTCAATCGAATGCCGATCAATCGAAACAACAAGGCGAGACTCTGATGATCTACACGTCGATGAAGGAGTCGTTGATCGGCGGCATCGTCAACGGCTTCAAAGAGAAATACCCGGACATCAATGTGGATTATCAATCGGCGGGCGCGGGCAAAATCATGGCGAAGCTCGACGCCGAAAAACAGAGCGGCGGAATCATGGCGGATATCATCTGGACGAGCGAGGTTCCGGATTTTTACATGATGAAAGAAGAAGGCTTGCTCGAGCCGTTCCGTCCGTCGGCGTTTGACGAGTTGATCAATCCGTTTGATGATTATGACGGCTCATTCACCGCCGCGCGGCTCGGAACGCTCGGCATTGTGATCAACACGGAATCGGTTCCGAATCCGCCGACATCATGGGAAGAAATTGCCGCGAGTCCGGATTATAAAAGCTCGTTCGGAATTGCCGATCCCGCGCTGTCGGGAACGGCTTACATGAGCGTTGCACTTCTCGAAAAGCAATTCGGTTGGGATTATCTCGTCCGTCTTCACGACAACGGCGCGATGAAGAGCAAAGGCTCCGGACGCGTGATCGAAGATACGGCGAACGGCACATTGAAGGCATGCCTCGGCGTCGACTACATTACGGCGAGTAAAATCGACAAGGGCGATCCGCTCAAAATCGTCTACCCGAAAGAACTGCTGATGGTTCCGAGTCCGATTGCGATCTTCAACCAGTCGAAACACATGGACGCGGCGAAGAAGTTTGTCGATTACATCATGACGCAGGAAGCGCAGCAAATGGTTGCAAACGCCGGTACGGTTCCCGTCCGCCGCGACGTTGAAATGCCGGAAAAATACAATTTGCCGACGCCGGATGATGCGTTCAGTAATTGCATCAAAATCGACTACACGGAAATTCTTCCGCACAAGGAGCAAACGATCCAGAAGTTCTCTGAACTGTTCAAGTAAATCGACGAGGCACCAATGAACGAACTCAATGTGAGCAAAGCCCGATCGGAGCTCAACCGAACGGGCTTTTTTGGAAACAAACGCAATGTCATCGTGGCAATCACCGTTTTGGTTTTGACACTCGGCTTAAGTTTTCTTGGCGTGTATTTGTATTTTTCGGAGCCGTTCAAGGATGCCCCGACGGTCGAAGTCAAAGCACTGAACAATTTCGACAAGACAATTCACGTCGTGACGGACATGGATTATGCGCCGTACTCTTACATCGATGACGAAGGCGAATATCTCGGAATGGACGTCGAGATGATGAACGAGATCGCCAATCGACTGCAGATGAATCTCGATTTGAAACTCATGGCATGGCCGGAGGCGAACAGGCGATTTTTGGACGGCAAAGCGGACGTAATCATGAACATGGAGTCCGATATGATCATCAATAATCCGAACATCATTGCGACGTTGCCGACGACGGAAAAACAGTATGTCGTTTACGGCGAGCATTCGATCTCGTCAGTTGCGGAGCTGTACGGGCGACGGGTTGCGTCGTTGCATCGAATGCCGGGACTCGGGCTCGATGACGAAGTTTCTTACGTCAATTCGTACGATAAGATTTTTCACGGCTTGTAAACAAGCGAA
>CALGGX010000079.1 GCA_937916025.1 uncultured Selenomonadales bacterium | reverse complement strand
CTCTTTCCCTACACGACGCTCTTCCGATCTAATGCCGTCCACGTTTACGGTCAATACCTGCATGCGCATCAAGGTTCCATGTCGGCGGATTTGTCGAGCGGCGAGCATTACGAGTTCGACTCGGTCAACGACGGCAGCTTCGTCGCCGGAATTCGATTCATCAATCAGCCCAATCGCGTCAATAAATTCTACTCCGGCTTCGCGTATCAATATGATCACAGCACCGGCTCTTCGGCAGTGTGCGAAGGCGAGTCAACGCACGAAGTCGACTCGAACGGCGGCAGCGGTATGTTCGAACTCGGTTGGGAGATCAAACCGCACGCGGCAGTTCCATGGGTCGTCGATCTCGGAGCGGTCGGTTGGGTCGGTCAGCAGAAAGGCTTGACGTTCCACGCCAAAATCAAAAAAGCATTCTGATTGGATTGAAATAGGGAGTCTCGCAATGCGAGGCTTTTTTTTTTTTTCGTTTGGATATTGACAACAGCTCAAGGGCATGCTCGGGATATTTTCTTGTTTCCAATTCAATAGGAGTTCTTTTTTTCGTATATCGGAGGCAACAGTATGTTTTCCGAGCCCATGAATGTTGATAACGGCGTAAGCAATTCCGACAGCGTCAAGCCGCTCAAGAAAGACGATTACGACAAGATTTGCAAGCATTTCAATACAAATTATATGATCTACACTCGCGTGACGACTTCGGTTCCGAGAGTGTCGGGCGGCTTCTTCTCGGCAAGTCAAAGCGTCAACGTGACGATGACCTTTCGCATTTGATCGAACGAAAAGACTGATTTCATGTACAAGAAGACCTTGACGACGGTTTACGTCGGCGGCTTCGACAGTTCTTCTCACGCCATCGATAAAGGTCTGAAGAAAGGCTTGCAGGAGATTAAAAAAGATGCTGCCAAAATCAAAACGGCGATGATCGATTGTGAAGATCAATGAAGGTACAGGCAATAGAAGCGCATTGCTGGTTGTAAGATATCCCTGCTTAGGCGAGCGGCGAAGCATTTATTCGGCAAGCTCATTACAAGTAATTTCATCAATTGGCAAGTTTCTGTCCTGAAAATCAATAAATGCGCAGCGAATGACTTTCAATGTGCAACTGTCGGCAGTATCCCTTTTTTTCATAAACGAAGAGCAACAAGTTATATCCCAAGCCGAAAATTTTTTGCCGCGCGTTTCTGAACGGACAGCTTGACTGCGGTTGTGCAACAGATGTAACCTTAATATCTGTATTAATTGAAGCATCCGGAAGATCAATGCCTTTGGCACTGTTGCCTACCGTAAATTCATAATGAGAAAACAAATGTTTCCGAAACATTTGTTCGACGTAAGTTCCAACGGCTTTACCGTCAGTGATGCCGATGAGTTTTACATGATTTTCTTTCGATTGAGCTTCACAAAAATGTTTTGCCTCTGCAATTAATGTTTCGACGCTCAGCCGTGTTTTTAAATTCAAGATCAACAATCCCTTCGTTTACGGCGCGAAATACACTTTGACTTTCGTGCCCGCCTCGACAATGGCATGCGCCGCAATCGATTGATCCACTGCCCAGCCGGAACCTTCACTCTCGAATTGCAGTCCGACCTTGTTCGCCAGCCGCGCGGCTTCGCGAATGCTCTTGCCGTAAAAATCCGGAACGAGTACTTGCCCCTCCGGAACTTCTTCTTCCAATTCTTCCAATTGCTCCGAATTCTTCTTCGTCGAAGACGGCGGCTCGAGCGAGATCGGCTGAGTGCCCGCCGCATCTCCTTCGCCCAAGTCCGCCGGCGTCTCTTCCTCGTAATCAAACGCCGGAGCGTCGCTCGGCTCGATGCGCAAATATCGAAACGCCTGCGAGAATATCCGCCCCGCAACCGGTGCCGCAATCTGCCCGCCGTAAAAACTGCCGTACGGATCGTCGATCATCACCAGCAATGCGAGCTGAGGATTTTCAACCGGCGCGAAGCCGCAAAACGACGCGATATATCGCCCGTCCATATATCCGGTGCCGTCTTCATTGATCTTTTGCGCGGTGCCGGTTTTTCCCGCAATCCGATAGCCCTTGACCTTCGCTTTGCCGCCGCCGCCCGTCGCCACGACTTGTTCGAGCAGACTGATCAGCGTCTTGTCCGATTCCGATTCCAATGAACGCCGAACCTTTTCGACTTGCGTCTCGCTGTACATCGTGCCGTTCGCGTTTTTGATCATCTTGACGATGTGCGGCTTCAGCAATACGCCGTCGTTTGCAATCGCGCTCATCGCCGTCACCAATTGTATCGGCGTCACTGCGATTGATTGCCCGATCGCCATCGTTGCTATATCCGAATCAACCATGTCGCGCGGATCAAACAAAATTCCCGACTCTTCGCCCGGCAATTCGATCCCCGTAGGCTCGCCGAAGCCGAACAATTTTGCGTACTCCGTCATTTTCTCCGCACCGAGTCGCAAACCGACCAACGCAAAGCCCGTGTTGATCGAATTCTTGACGACATCCGTGAAAGTCACCGTGCCGAAACTCGAATTGTTCCAATTCTGAATGCGCTTGCCGCTCACCATGACATAGCCCGGATCAACAAACGTTTGATTCGGCGAAACGAGTCCTTCCTGCAATACCGCGCCCGCGATCACCGATTTGAATGTCGAGCCCGGCTCGTAGATGAATGACACCGCGCGGTTTTTCCACACGTCCTGATCGTAATCCCAAAATCGATTCGGATTGTATGACGGACGGCTCGCCATCGCAAGTACTTCGCCCGTCTTCGGTTGCATCACTATGCATGTGATCGACAGCGGATTGTTTTCCGCCATTGCACGATCCAATTCCTGCTCGACAATGAATTGAATGGTGCTGTCGAGCGTCAATTGAATCGTCTTGCAACGCTCGCCTTGATAGCTGTGCTTTTCAAAAATCGAGTCGAGGATCGGGCGCGCCTGTCGATCGGTGAACAGGAACGACTCGACCACTTCGCCTTTGATGTATTTGTCAAACTCGAGCTCAATGCCGTCGAGCCCCTTGTCGTCAGTGCCGACAAAGCCGAGCACATTCGCCGCGAGCACGTCGTTGGGATAATATCTCTTCGCCTCGTCGCGGAAGCCCAAACAAGTACCGTACTCCTTCTCGCGAATGAGCGCGCGGATTGCTTCATACTCCGACTGCTCGAGCCGACGCTTCACCCAACTGAAACCGCCGCCGATTGCAATGTCTTCGAGAATTTCCTGTTCGGTTTTGTCGACCAACGGCGCGAGATCCGCTGCCAATTGCCCCGGGTCTTTCACATGCGCCGGATCGACGAACAGCGATTTCGTCATCGTGCTTACCGCGAGCTCGCGTCCGTTCCGATCGATGATCGCGCCGCGCGGAGATTGCACCGCATAATCTTGACCGACTTGATATTTCATTCGCTCCGCCAATTCCGCACCCTGAACCAATTGCAACCAGCCGTAGCGCAACGTCACGATTATTGTTCCGAATATCAGAACGATCACGAGCCAGCGAATATTGTTCTGCACTGTCTTTCGCGTTGGTTTCAAAATCGTTCACTCCGATCGGTTCAATGATTTTTCATTTTACCACGGCGCGAGCGAAACTTCAATTCTAATTTCAGTTTTTATAGGAGCCGCGAGCCTCGTCGCGAACGATTTTGCCGTCTTCGATTGCAATCACGCGAAGTTTCATCGTGTCGACAATCGTCTTGTCGTGCGTCGCCATGACAATCGTCGTGCCCGCCGCATTGATGCGCTTGAAAATATCCATGATATCCCAACTCGTGGCGGGATCGAGATTGCCGGTCGGCTCGTCCGCAATGACAATCGCCGGATCGTTGACAATCGCCCGCGCGATCGCCACGCGCTGTTGCTCGCCGCCGCTCAATTCGCCGGGGAAGTTTTTGTACTTGCCGCTCAGTCCGACGATGTCGAGCACGGCATTGACACTCCTCTGCATCAATTTGCGCGGAGCTTCGATCACCTGCATCGCAAACGCCACATTCTCGAATACGGTTTTGTCCGGCAACAGGCGATAATCCTGAAATATAACGCCGAGTCCGCGCCGAAGGTACGGAACTTCGCTCGCCTTCATCTTGACGACATTCTTGCCGTTGACGAGAATATCGCCCGAAGTCGGCAATTCCTCCCGCATCAGCAATTTGATGAATGTCGACTTGCCCGCGCCGCTCGTGCCGACTATGAAAACGAATTCGCCTTTGTTGATGTCGATGTTGACTTTGTCGAGCGCGACGACTTTATTCGGATAAATTTTCGTGACTTCCCGCATGTGGATCAAAACAGATCGCCCCTTTCGTGCATGAATATATCACATCAAAAAATTCCTGTCGACAAGCGGCGCGCGATCTTCTATAATGTCGACGGAGGTTGAACGAATGCAGTCGAGAATTTTTTTGGCTCCGATGGCGGGCGTGACGGACGCGGCGTTTCGGATTTTGACGCGAGAAGTCACCGGCACGCAATCTCTCATGTTTTCGGAAATGATCAGCGCGGCGGGCTTGCATTACAATAATGAAAAGACGTTCGAGATGCTCGCCGCCGATCGTCGGGAATTGCCGATTGCGGTTCAACTATTCGGTTCCAATGTCGAGTTCATTCGAGAAGCAGTCGAACGCGTTTCGCAACTCGACACAATCGGCGCGATCGATTTCAATCTCGGTTGCCCCGCGCCGAAGATCGTCAAGAACGGTGAAGGCTCCGCGCTCATGAATAATCCGCCGCTCGTCGAAAAAATCTTCCGCTCGATCCGAAGCGCGACCGCATTGCCGATCAGTGCAAAAATGCGTCTCGGCTTCGATCGGATCAACGCGATCGAGATCGCAAGGATTTTGGAAGATTGCGGCGTCGATTGGATCACGGTACATGGCAGGACTCGGATGCAATTTTATTCCGGCGTTGCCGATTGGAATGAAATCGCGCGCGTGAAGTCGGCGGTAAAAATTCCGGTGATCGCAAACGGCGACGTGCGCGACTTCGATTCGCTCGATCGGATTCTCGAGATCACCGGCGCGGACGGAGTGATGATCGGACGTGCGGCGTTGGGAAATCCATGGCTGATCGGGCGTTTGGAACATTATATTGCGAGCGGTCGGAGATTGCCTCCGCCGTCGATTGCCGAGCGCGTTCGCGTGATGAAACGCCATCTCGAATTGCTGTTGCAGTTCAAAGGAGATTATATCGGCATTCGCGAAATGAGAAAACACGCGGCGTGGTATACGAAAGGCATGAAGGGCGGCGCGGAGCTTCGAGAGCAATTCAATCGCGCGGATTCGGAAGAAGAATTTTTGAATATCGTCGATACTCTCGGCGATTGAACTCGAAAGCGATTGAAAGGCGTCAGCCTTTCAGAGGCGGGCGGGTGGGGATAAAAACATTGGGAGTGATTAAATGTCGGAAGAGAAGAAGTTTTCGATTTGGAGCAAGTACACTGATGCGGATAAGCGGCAGCTCGAGGAACTCGGCGCGGGCTACATCGATTTCATCAGCCGTTGCAAGACCGAACGCGAAAGTGTCAATGAGACGATTCGTCTAGCGGAGGCGTCGGGCTATGATCGTTTTGAGCCCGGCATGAAATTGAAGTCCGGCGACAAGGTTTACGCCGTCTGCATGAACTTCCTGGGAGTTTGTTTTTCATGGATGAGGCTCATGCAGCTTTGCCGATGAAATTGCTGCCGCTAGCATGGCGGTGGATACAGGTGCTGGCGGATGAATGGCAGTGCTATTGGGTGTTGGCGTCTGGTTCATTGGTAAAATTTTGGGATTTGCAGGTTGAAGGCTGGAAGAAAAAGCCGCGTGAAGTAGCGCAAATTCTCCCCGCAGATATGCGGGAGCGATTAATGGGCTTTGAGAAAGCGCGCATTAAATTTCGTTATATAGCGAAACCCTTGAATCCTCAAGGTCTTGTTGAACTGGTGGGGAGAGAGCCTGAGCCACGGCTTTTGATTATGAATACAGTACAGAGCGCCGCGGTCATGACAAGTAAGCTGCAAGAAAGGTATGGAAAAAATGCGGTAATGCATTTATCGACAGCATTGACTGCAGAAGACAGAGACAAAATTGTGGCCAAGGTAAAATCACGCCTGAGGGATAAAACGGATACCGATTGGACACTGGTGGCAACTTCCTGTGTCGAAGCTGGCGTCAATTTTTCGTTCAAAACGGGATTTCGGGAGATGGCTTCACTGCTTTCGCTTTTACAGGCGGCAGGCCGTGTAAATCGTGATGGAGATGATAGCGATGCAACAATATGGAGCTTTGTTATGCAGGATGATTCTCAGTTACGGCAGAATCCGGGCGTTAAAACAGCCGCGCAAATATTAAAAAGATATTTTGACAAAGGGATAGAAATACATCCCGATTTAAGCACGGACTTCATGCAAAAAGAGCTGAATTTGACTGCTGACGATATGAAAACTCTGTTGCAAGCGGAAGAAGATTGCAGGTTCCCGCTTGTTCAGGAAAAGTTTCATGTAATTGATGAAGATACGGTTTTGGTCGTTGCTGACACGGATTTGAAAGAGCAAATACAAAAGGGAGAATGCGATTGGCGAATGTTGCAAAAGAAGGCTGTATCAATTCGCAGGCATTATGTCGATAA
>CALGGX010000078.1 GCA_937916025.1 uncultured Selenomonadales bacterium | reverse complement strand
CTTCAGATATTCATTGGAGAAATGGAAGCCGTCCATGCTTACAGACGCAATCGGCGTGAGATCGTTGCGCTCGCGCGAGAGTTTCTCGAGGAAGATCGACAGCGCGGTTTTGCCTGCACACGGCGGCGCGGCGAGGTAGCAGACGATTTTTCTGTCGAGATCGGTACGCAAATGCGCGAGCGTCTTCAGAAACGGCACGAAGAGATTTTCGATCGCCGATTGCGAGTAGCGAACAGGATATTTGAAGCCGCTGATATCGAGTTCTTCTGTGCGCCAAACTTTTTCTGACATACAAACACTTCGCTTTCGATTGAATTTATGATTGATTATAGAACAGTCAAGTCGACAAGTCAAACGGGACGTGATATAATCGGCGGCAAAGGAGTGATTTGAATTGAAAGTGACTCAAAAAGATTTGGATACGACGGCGAGCCTCTCGCGGCTTCGGATCAATGATGCGGAGCGCGAAGCGGTACTCGGGCAGCTCGACAAGTTCCTGACGTATGTCGACAATCTTCAACAGGTCGACACTTCCGCCGTGGAGCCGACGACGTATGCGTTGCCGATGAAAAATGTTTTTCGCGCGGATGCGGTGAAGCCTTCGCTCGATCGGGAACTCGCGCTGTCGAATGCGCCGCTCAAGGAAGACGGATATTTCAAAGTGCCGCGAGTGCTTGAAGAATAATGCGTAATGCGGAATGAATAATGCGTAATGCGTAATGCGTAATGCGTAATGAACGAGGGTTTTTAATTACGAATTACGAATTACGAAAAGCAATTAGGAATGCGTAATGCGTAATGCGAAATTAGGAATTAGGAATGCGGAATTAAGAGATCGTTCCCCAATTACGAATTATGAATTACGAATTACGAATTGTATTAAGGGGTGGTTGTAATTGAATTTGAATGAATTGACGGCGCATGAACTTCACGCGTTGCTCGCCGCAAAAAAAATCTCTGCCGTCGAATTGACGAACGCCGTTCTCGATCGAATCGATCAATCCGAAAAATCGATCGGCGCATATTTGAATGTCACTCGCGAGTTTGCTCTCGAGTCCGCGCGAGCCGTCGACGAGAAGATCGCGCGCGGCGAGGAGCTCAAAATGCTCGGCGGCATTCCCTGCGCAATCAAAGACAACATCTGCACGAAGGGCATCACGACGACTTGCGCCTCGAAAATTCTCGAGAACTTCGTGCCGCCTTATGACGCAACCGTTATGACGAAACTCCGCGCGGAAGATCCGATCATCGTCGGCAAGGCGAACATGGACGAGTTTGCAATGGGCGGCTCGACAGAAAACTCGGGCTTCCACGTGACTCGCAATCCGCATGATCCGGAGCGGGTGCCCGGCGGTTCGAGCGGCGGAAGCGCGGCGGCGGTTGCCGGTAATGAAGCAATTTACGCGCTCGGTTCGGATACGGGCGGCTCGATCAGACAACCGGCGTCGTTTTGCGGCGTCGTCGGAATGAAACCGACTTACGGCAGAGTTTCGCGTTACGGACTTGTCGCTTACGCCTCGTCGTTGGATCAGATCGGTCCGATCACGAAAGATGTCGAGGATTGCGCGCATGTTTTGAATGCAATCGCCGGGCATGACGAAATGGATTCGACCTCGACGGCGGCTCCCGTGCCGGATTACACTCGCGCGCTCGTTGCCGATGTCAAGGGGCTGAAGATCGGTTTGCCGAAGGAATATTTCGCCGAAGGCATGGATTCCGAAGTCGAGGCGAGCGTCCGCGCGGCGGCGAAGATATATGAAAAACTCGGCGCGTCAATCAAAGAGATCAGCCTCCCGCATACCGAATACGCGATCGCAACGTATTATCTGATCGCGCCGGCGGAAGCGGCAACAAATCTCGAACGGTATGACGGCGTGAGTTACGGCGTCCGCGTCGACGGCATTGATGTTGTCGACATGATGAAAAACACGCGGACGAAACTTTTCGGCGAAGAAGTCAAGCGTCGGATCATGATCGGCAACTACGCGCTGTCGGCAGGATATTACGACGCGTATTATCTCAAGGCATTGAAGGTTCGGACGTTGATTCAAAACGACTTCGTCGAGGCATTCAAAAATGTCGACGTGATCCTCGCGCCGACGGCTCCGACTCCGGCATTCAAGATCGGCGAATTGATTGACGATCCGCTTCAGATGTATTTGCAGGACATCTGCACGGTGCCGCTGAATTTGGCGGGCTTGCCGGGAATTTCAATTCCGTGCGGAACAACGTCAACGGGATTGCCAATCGGTTTTCAATTGATCGGACGCGCGCTCGACGAAGAGACTCTGCTCCGCGCGGCATTCACTTTCGAGATGACGGCGCATTGAGCCGAATTCGGAATTAAAAGGAGATGCGGTTATGACAGTCGACAGCAAAATTCTCAACGTCAAACCGTCGAAACCGACAATTCATTACATTCCCGATGTCGTGTATTCGCAAGTGCCGACGTTTGAAAGTCCGAACGTGTCGCTGTACATGGATATTTTGATGCCGCCGATTGTCAAGCCGCAACCGGCAGTAATTTTCGTGACGGGCGGTGCCTTCATTGCTTCAAATCGCGCGCGATTTCCGCAATTGCGTTTTTGTCTCGCCGAAGCCGGCTTTATCTTCGCAAGCATCAATTATCGTACGCTTCCCAACTCGCACTTCCCGCAACCGATTGAAGACGTCAAATCGGCAATTCGCTTTTTGAAAGCAAACGCGCGGCGATTCGGCGTCGATGCAAATCAAATTGCCGTGATCGGTGACAGTGCGGGCGGATATCTCACGGCATTTGCCGCCGTAACCAACGGCGCGAAATTGTTCAACGTCGGTGACAATCTCGAGCAGTCGAGTGAAATTTTCACGGCGATTGATCTTTACGGCGTACTCGATCCGAATTCGGTTATCGGCGGCTTCATTCCGCGCGGCTTGAAAATTTCAGCCAATCCGATTGACTACATCACAAAAAATTCCGCGCCGATGTTGCTGATGCATGGCACGGCGGATCGGATCGTTTCGCCGAAGCAAACCGAAGTACTTTTTCAAGCATTGATCGATGCCGGTGTCGAGGCGGAGCGGTACTTGATTCCGAACGCGGATCATGCCGACGATTATTGGGTGCAGGAGCCGGTTTTTGAGCTGATCATTGATTGGATCAATCGACATTTGCATTAAACTTTGGAAGGGAGCTGATCCTCATGGCAGACGTGGCACTCGCGTTCGCCGATGATACCGAAAAAGATTGGTTTGAAATTATTGAAGGCGTGAAAATCATGGCAGCATCCGCACGTTTTGATCATAATTCCATCGCACTGAAAATTGCCATCGAAATCAGTGCTTACGCAAAAACACACGACATTTTTGTTGTTCCCGACGTTGACGTGTATCTGTCCGATAGTAACATCTTCCGCCCCGATATCTGCGTCATTAATTCTTCCTCCGATATCGGCGAAGACGGAAAAGTTCACGGCGTGCCCGCGCTCGTCGTCGAAATTCTCTCGCCGTCGACCATGAAAAACGATCTCGGCAAGAAAAAAATTCTCTACGCAAAGAACGGCGTCAAAGAATATTGGATTGTCAACAGCCGTTCCAAAGATGTGTTGGTGTATAAACTGAACGACGAAAATTATTACGAACTCGACGAAGCATATCACGCTTACACGCAAGGCGAGCTCGACGGGCTTGATGACGAAGCTCGCGCCGAAGTCAAAGAGAACATTCAAAGCGTGATTTTTTCCGAGCTGTCGATTGATGTCAAAGAACTCTTCCGAGGTTTGCCCGACTGATGCAATTTGATCTCGCGCGCATGAAGGAAAAATGTTTGCGGTGTAGAAATACATTGCCGACAGGAGGCTGATAGTTTGGAAGCATTGAAGTATAAGCGAGTGATTTTGAAATTGAGCGGCGAGTCGCTCGCCGGAGCTCAGCAGTTCGGAATCGATCCCAAGGTCGTCGAGGACATTGCCCGGCAGATCAAACGCGTGCACGACGAGAAGATCGAAGTGGCAATCGTGGTCGGCGGCGGCAATATTTGGCGCGGACTTTCCGGCTCCGCAAAGGGCATGGATCGAGCGTCTGCCGATTACATGGGCATGCTCGCAACCGTCATTAACGCGCTCGCATTGCAGGACGCACTCGAGAAGCTGAATGTCTTCACCCGAGTGCAAACCGCTATCGAAATGCGCGAAGTTGCTGAACTTTACATAAGACGCCGCGCAGTTCGTCACTTGGAGAAAGGGCGCGTTGTAATTTTCGGCGCGGGCACAGGCAATCCCTATTTCTCGACGGACACGACGGCGGCAACCGATGAGGATCTTGCGGAAGCCGTCACCTATGATGGTGTGGAATACACCACGGACAGCGCATCTTACAGGCTTGCGAAATTCAGAGCAGAACTCTCTGATTATGCGGAGCTTCAGTCGGCGCTTTTCTATTACCTGTTTACCGAGCTGTTCCTGATGGTGGACAGCCGCGCCAAGAACATGTTCCCGTCCTTTATCGGGACGAGTCTTCACGCTGGGGAGGAGGGAGAGAATGAATAAGAAGATCGTATTCCTGCCGTATGACTTTGATACGGCAATCGGGATCAACAATGAAGGTGCGCTGGTGTTCTCCTACAACTTGGAGGACATCGACCAGACAGAGGGCGGCGCAGATATATTTAACGGGCAGCAAAGCGTGTTGTGGAAAAACATGCGGGCTGCCTTTTTTGATGAGATGAAATCGATGTACCAGACGCTCCGGTCTACCGGCGCTCTTTCCTATGACAAGGTGGAGCGGATGTTTGAGGAGCATCAGGCCAAGTGGCCGGAGGCGGTCTTTAACGAGGATGCCTGGTTTAAATATCTGGCTCCCCTCGTGGAAAAGGGCAACGCCTCCTACCTGTCCATGCTGCAGGGCTCAAAGGCCGAGCAGAGAAAGTGGTGGCTGTATAACCGCTTCCGGTATATAGACAGCAAGTATAACGCGGGTGATGCCCTGACCGATGTCATCACTGTCCGTGGGTACGCCAAGAGCAATGTCACAATCCGGCCATACGCAGATGTGTATGCGTCTGTGAAGTTTGGCTCTTATCTTGTGCAGACCCGGGCAACCAGAAACCAAGAGTATGAGATGGTCTGTCCGCTGGATAACGTAAACGATACAGAAATCTATATTTACAGTGCCAGCCAGCTCGCCTCCGTAGGTGACCTGTCTGGCCTTATGGTCGGTTATGCAGACTTTTCCCATGCAGTAAAGCTGCAGAGTTTAAAGAGATCGGAAGAGCGTCGTGTAGGGAAAGAGTGTAGAT
>CALGGX010000077.1 GCA_937916025.1 uncultured Selenomonadales bacterium | reverse complement strand
GAGCGAGGAATAAGCGGCGGCAGTCTGGTCGTCGATCTCGCTTGCCCAGCCCGCACGACAACATCGAGCCCCGCACTCCTGCCCGTTGCATTGAAAATCTTTTATGCAGGTCGGTTGAAAGTACTTGTACATGCACTCGTCCTCCGCCGTCAAGTAATCCATCCGGCACGTTCGACAGTGAAAAATACATCGCCGTTGCAATCAATATCGTCACTGTGATTATCCAAGTAGTAATAGACGCCGCGCGCCGGTACCACGCCGAGGGCATTCGGCACATTCAAGTAATCTTTCGGATTGGAAAATCGATCGTAATGAGCCGAGCCGAGATTGAAGTCGCTCGCATAGTTGAAAATTGTTTTGTCCGCATCATTCATGCGTCCGGAAATAAAGTTCATCGAGTTATTCTTCGACGGCGCGATCGGCTCTTCTTCATATTGAACTTCGCCGTTCTGATCAAGATACACCGAGTTGTGATTAATACTGCTGCTGTTCGTTTCATACTTGGCATAATACTTATCGCCGATATATTTTGTTTCGCCGTCGACGTTAACGCTCGGGTACAGTTTCTTCAGGTTGTCGGGTCTCTTAACGAGCCATTGCTTTCCGGTTATATCTTCAATGAGTTCCCAACCGCCGTATTTATCTGATACGTATGAAAGCAACAGTTTGTTATCCAAACCGTCAAGGCAATACTTGGCTTTTTCAGGCTCGTCTCTCGTCGTGTATTCATACCACCCCGAGGTACTTACCGTTTTATATTCGGCACCATTAAGAACATACATGGGCGCACCGCTGTTGCCGGCGGCTGTCTTGCCGTCGAATTTATATTTCGGTCTGATGTAATCGGTCGTGTTGTAATCGTCGGCATCTTTGACGTTGCTGTTCTTGGTGATCGAATACAACTGCCCGTCGGCTTGATTGATGTAGTAGAATTTTGTTGTATCTGCCTCCGCCTTCAATTGCTCGATAACCTCGGCTTGAGTTTTGAGCTCGTCTTTGCGAACCAAGTAATCCGTGCCGTCCTTCGTGTATGTCAAGCAATCGCTGAAATCGGCATCGGTCTTTGTATGAATGAAATCCTTTGCGATCACGAAGCCGTAAAATTTATGCCCGTTGCCGTTGATCACGACGGAACTGTTCATGGTGACGATGATCCCTCGGAAGTCGGCATTGAGATTGATGATCACCGGTAAAGAGTCTCGAACATGTGATGTCGATTCGGGCAGTTTTTCGGGACCGTCATAAAAAATCACCATCGGGCGATACAAATATTTTTCGGTTTCGGAGTCTTTCAAGGTGTTGTCGCTGTTGACATTGATGACGATCTGTCGGACGGAGCTGTGACCGTTGGTAATGCCGTCGTTGTAAATCGGCTCGCTCTCAATGCGAATGTAGAGAGGATCGCTCGGCAGAATATCGTTGCCGCGACTGTCTTTAATCTTGTTGCCGTCGTCGTCGACAGTTTTGCGAACTTCGTACGGCTTATTAAAATTGATCGTCGAGATGATCCGCAAATCGGCAACTTTTTTGACATCATTGGTCATATTGTCGTATGTCAAAGTGCCTTCGCTTGGAGCCGGCATCGTTATATCCCAATCTTCAGTAAAGATGGGGCCGACGGAAGCCTTGCTGTTATAATTGATATCCGCGCGGAAGTCTATGAACATGTCATCCATATAGTATTGATTATTGGTCGGATTGTACATTGCCGCGTATGTCCGCCAATAGCTGTCGCCGGTATTCGTCATGTCCGCATTGCCCGCATTTTTACCGGTGTTGCCGTCGAGAATAATATTTTCCGTCCGATATGTGTTGCCGACGGTATACTCGATTTGTCTGCTTGCATTGTCCGAACCGTTGGTGGTACGCACCGTTCGAGGATTGGAATAGGTTTGCCCCGAGCGTTGCCAATCGTAAATGACTACGGGAGACACAATGTATTTGCCGGATGCATCTTTCTTGCCGTCTTTAAGCAACAGCAACGAAGGCATTAAAGCGTCTTCATTCAGTATCTCGGTCAGGCGGGCAACCGAATATGCTTTGATCGACATGGAGCCGAATTTTTCTTGCGCGAAATTGAAAAGATGATCGACCTTCCCCGATAACAGCACGGAGTAATACATGGTTTTGGTGGGAACCTTCGAGTCCTCGATCAAACTGGCTGTCGGCGTATCCAACTTTACGGATGACGTACCCTGAATATTAACGTCAACATATTTTTTTGCATCGAGATAGCTGACATAGTAATCCGTATCATTCTTTCTGATTCTTTCAACCGTCGCCGTCTGTTGCGGTCTCCGGAAGTCCAAAAAACTTTCGTCTATATCGCTGATTAAATCGACTGACGTGTAGTGAGCAAGTTTCGGATTGTCGTCTTTGATTTTGTACGCTCCGGCGACTACCGCCGCGTCCGCCGCATTCTGCAATTTCGACTGATTGAAGTACAACCAGCCGAAGTCAAATGCCACTCCCAAAAACAAAAACAATATCGGCAGAAGAAGCGCGTAAAGAACCAACACTTGACCTCTGCTGCCCCAACGCTTGAAATACTTCTTAAGCATGTCCTCATCCCTCCCATCTGCATTTACAATATATCAAACTCTACACTCAAAAGCAATATCCTCTCGATTGGCTTCGAGCATTGCGCTGTTTTGTCGACTGTGCTAAACTATGGCTGTCATTTTTTTTCAGAGGTGATCATTTTGTACAAGAAGGTCGACACCAATCTCGATTTCGCTTCTCGCGAGAAGGAAGTCGAGAATTTTTGGAACGACAACAACATTCAGCAGAAGGCAATCGATCAACGCGAAGGCTGCCCCGATTACACTTTCTATGACGGTCCGCCGACCGCGAACGGGCAACCGCATATCGGACATGTCCTGACGCGCGTCATCAAAGACATGTTCCCGCGCTATTGGTCGATGAAGGGGCGCAAAGTCCTTCGCAAAGCCGGCTGGGATACGCACGGCTTGCCCGTCGAACTCGAAGTCGAAAAGGCAATCGGCATCAACGGCAAGGAACAGATCGAGCAGTACGGCATCGAGCCCTTCATCAAAAAATGTCGCCAATCCGTTTGGAAATACAAAGGCATGTGGGAAGAGTTCAGCGGCGTCGTCGGATATTGGGCGGACATGGATCATCCCTACATCACTTACACAAATGATTACATCGAGTCCGAGTGGTGGGCGTTGAAGAAAATCTTCGAGCGCGGATTGCTTTACAAGGGGCATAAAGTCGTTCCGTACTGCCCGCGTTGCGGAACGCCTCTCTCCAGCCATGAAGTCGCGCAGGGCTACAAAGACATCAAAGAGCGCAGCGCGATTGCGAAATTCAAAGTCAAAGACGAGGATGCGTATTTCCTCGCGTGGACGACAACGCCGTGGACTCTGCCTTCCAATATCGGACTTTGCGTCAATGCCGAAGTCGAGTACGCGCGCGTCAAAGTCGACGGCACGATTTACATTCTCGCCGCCGCGCTCGTCGACAAAGTGTTTGACGGCGTCGAGCATGAAATTCTCTCGACCGTCAAGGGCAAAGAACTCGAATATCGAGAGTATGAGCCTCTGTATCCGTTCGCAATTCCGATCGTCGAAAAGAGCGGCAAGAAGGCGTTCTTCATTCAATGCGATGATTACGTGACGACCGAGGACGGCACGGGAATTGTGCATACCGCGCCCGCCTTCGGCGAAGACGACAATCGCGTCTGCAGAAAATACGATATGCCGTTCGTTCAATTCGTCGACGCCAAAGGGCAAATGACTTCCGAAACGAAATGGGCGGGCGTGTTCGTCAAAGATGCCGATCCGATGATCCTCGACGATCTCAAAAAGTCCGGCAAATTGTTGAAAGCTCCGAAATTCGAGCACAGCTATCCGCATTGCTGGCGTTGCGATACGCCGCTGATCTATTACGCGCGCGAGTCGTGGTTTATCAAAATGACTGCCGTTCGAGACGAGTTGCTTGCAAACAACGACACCGTAAATTGGATTCCGCCGACGATCGGCAAGGGCAGGTTCGGCGATTGGCTCGAGCACGTGCAGGACTGGGGCATCAGCCGGAACCGGTACTGGGGAACGCCGCTCAACATCTGGGAGTGCGATTGCGGGCATCAGCACGCGATCGGCTCGATTGAAGAGCTCCGCGCGGAGTCAAAGAATTACGCCGAAGTCAATGCTGAATTTCAATCGACAAACGACGGCGATCCGAATCAAACGCATGGTGAGCTCGAATTGCATCGTCCGTACGTCGATCGCGTCGTGATCGATTGCCCCGAGTGCGGACATGAAATGCATCGCGTACCGGAAGTGATCGATTGCTGGTTTGACAGTGGCGCAATGCCTTTCGCGCAATGGCATTACCCGTTCGAGAACAAAGCTGTCTTCGACGAGAGATTTCCTGCCGACTTCATCTCGGAGGCGGTCGATCAAACGCGCGGCTGGTTCTATTCGCTGATTGCGATCTCGACTCTGCTGTTCAACAATTCGTCTTACAAAAATGTCATCGTGCTCGGGCATGTTCAGGATAAAGACGGGCAGAAGATGTCGAAGTCGAAAGGCAACGCGGTCGATCCCATGGCGGCACTTCGCAAGCATGGTGCGGACGCCGTGCGCTGGTACTTCTACGAGAACTCCGCGCCGTGGCTTCCCAATCGCTGGAATGACGAGTCCGTCAAGGAAGGGCAGCGCAAATTCATGGGCACGCTCTGGAACACGTACGCGTTTTTCGTTCTCTACGCGAATATCGATCAATTCGATCCGAAAAAATATCAACTCGATTACGCGAAACTCGGCGTGATGGATCGTTGGGTGCTGTCACGGCTGAACACGACCGTGAAACTCGTCGACGAACAGCTGTCGAATTACAAAGTCACCGAACCGGCGAAGGCATTGCAGGAATTTGTCGAGCAACTTTCCAATTGGTATGTCAGACGCTCGCGCGCGCGTTTTTGGGCAAAGGGCATGGAGCAGGATAAAATCAATGCGTATTTGACACTCTACACCGCGCTCGTAACGGTTGCGAAACTCGCCGCGCCGATGGTGCCGTTCATCACCGAGAGTATGTATCAAAATTTGGTCGCGGGAATCGATCCGAACGCGCCGATCAGCGTACATCTTTGCGATTATCCGAAGTCGGACGAGACGATGATCGATCCGAAGCTCGAAGAGACGATGCAACTCGTGCTCGACATCGTTCAGCTCGGACGCGCCGCGCGCAATGAAACCAACATCAAAAATCGGCAACCGATCTCGGCGATGTATGTCAAAGCTCCGACGACATTGGACGAGTATTTCATCGAGATCATCGAAGACGAGCTCAACGTCAAACATGTCGAGTTCCGCGCGGAGATGGACGAGTTCATTCGCTTCGAGATCAAACCGAATTTCAGAGTGCTCGGCAAAAAAGCCGGTAAACTCATGAAAGACGTGAAGTCCGCGCTTGAAAAAATCGATGCGGCTTCGGCAAAGGCGAGCCTCGATCGGACGGGCGAATTTAAATTGCAATTGTCGGGCGGCGAGTTCGCGTTGACGGCTGAAGATGTCGAGATCACTATGACGCAGGCGGAAGGCTTCAATTGCCAACGCGCGGGCGAAGTGACGATCGCATTGTCGACGACTTTGACGCCGGAATTGATCGAAGAAGGCTTCGTGCGCGAGATCATCAGCAAACTGCAAACGATGCGCCGCGACAGCAATTTCGAGGTGACGGATCGGATCAAAATCTTCGTCGACGGCAATGAAAAGCTCGCGGAGATCATGCGTCGAAACGATCGCGAGATCAATCGCGTGACATTGGCGGACTCGATCGTTTTCGATCCGATCGACGGCATGAAGACGTGGAACATCAACGGCGAAGAAGTTCTGCTCGGAGTAACCAGAAACCGGTAAATGCAGAATTAAGAATGCGTAATGCGTAATGAACACCGCAACACTCTTCAATTGCGCATTACGCATTACGAATTACGCATTGCCTTTTGGAGGTGAATTGAATGGAGTTGCATTTCAAAACGACGAAGGATTTTTACAAAGCGATTGACAACGGCGACAGTTTTGAAAAGCTCAACGAGAAAATTTATCTCATCGTGCACACTTCATATCTGAATGATGCAAATCCGAAGTCGGCAATATTCGACGCGTGGCGAATGAAGATCGGACGGCGAATGACCGACGACGAGTTTTTTCATTTGAAAAATCTGTACGGCTGTTTCATCGATCGAATGTACATTCGCATCATCAAGACAAATGAAGACATTCGCCGCCGCGACGTATTGTGGCAGGCGTTGGTAAGTTTGGAAATGGATTGCGCGTTGCTTGATTGCGTCGAGCAGGAAAAACCGTTTGTCATGAAAGAGTTTCGCGAGCAGTTGAATCAAAAATACAGCGGCGCATTCGATAGTGTGCTCGACGACATTGAAACAATCGACGTGCCTTACATCAAAGACTTCAATGCACTCGGGCGCGGACTCCGTCCGTTCAAAACAAAAATCCGCGAGATCTTCAACGGCTTGCTGAAGACAAACTCGCGGATGATTAACGATCAAACAAAGCATTTCAAACAACGTCGGGAGGCGGCGGAAAAATTCAAAGCGGCGAACAGAGCAAAGCCGACTTCGCCGAAAGCCGCGCCGAATAAAATCGATCCGACAGTAATTGAGCAGTATGAAGAGAAAATTCGGCGATTGGAAAATGACGTGAACGAATACAAGCGTCAGCGCGATGAGCAGATCGAATACGCGCAAACGCAATACGATCGCGGCATTCGCGAGCTGTTTCAATTGCTGAACGACGATCGATACAGTCAAATCATCAATTATTTCTATGCGCTGATGCTCGACGGAAAAACCGAGGCGAACCTTCGCAGTTACCTCGAGAATTTCTTCATGGCGTTGGAAGAATTCGACATTACGCCGATAAACGGCGGCAATGCCGCGAAATTCAAATCGCCGGGCTGGAAACTGCGCAATATCGTTTTGGAAAAGCCGGTTGAAAAAAAATGATCCGACGGGAGGCGTGATCGAATGTATTTGGGCATTGATTTGGGAACGACGAACAGCTGCATCGCGGTGCAGGAGGGGGACCAGACCACCATCATCCCCAACAACGAAGGAGCGCGGACCACGCCGTCCGTCGTGGCCTTCACCAAGGAGGGCGAACGCCTCGTCGGGCAGCTCGCTAAGCGTCAGGCC
>CALGGX010000076.1 GCA_937916025.1 uncultured Selenomonadales bacterium | reverse complement strand
GAGAGCATTTCGGCAGGCAACACGCGCTCGAGATTGCCGGTGCCCGCCGCCATATCCCACAATCGAAATTCCGATTGACGCAAATCGCCGACGACGCGCTCGAGATATTTCAGTCCGAGCCGTGCGATTTCGAGCGGCGTGTAAAATTCGCCCGTCCGAAGTTGCCTTTCGTTCGTGTCAATCAAAGTACGTCACCTCGTCGCGGAGGAAGCCGAGCGAATATATTTGCGGCAGAAGTTTTTCGCCCAATCGCTCGAACGCCGCGCGGACTGTTTCATTGTCGAGCAGTTTCGCGTCTTCGAGCGAGCGACGCACTTGATACCAGCCGACATCCCATGTCTCCAGCCGATATTTCTCGCGATCGAGCTCATTGAGTCGAGCGTAGAACGTCCGCCAGATCGAGCGCGCCGCGTCGAGTACTGAGATCGCCTCCGACGACAGTTCATGTGTCGACAGCCATTGCGCGGCGAATCGATCCGTGTCTTTCACTGCAGAATACAGCAATGCCGGTTCCGCGCATTTCCAATTGAGTACTTCCTCGAGCCGCCACGGATACAGGTTGTTTTTGATCTGATAGACGACGCCTTCGTATTCGACATCGCGCATCGCCGAGGTGCAGTTCGAACCGCTGAACAGACTCCACACCACGCAATCATTAATGAACTCGCGCGGAAGCTCGGACGTTGGTTGCAGAAATTGATCTTTGTCGTTGAGCCACGTCGCTTTTGGAAGGCGTCGCACGGCGTGAATGATCATTGCCCGCTCGAAATTCTCCGGCACGATCGACATTCCGCCCGCACTCACATACGGTCCCGATAACAGTGCCGTCTTTTTTTGATGCATGAGATCATTGCAATTGCACATCAACGACGCGAGAAAGCCGACTGCAATTCGATCGCGCACATCTTTGACATTTGCAGTTCTACTCAGCGCATTTGAGAACGGCGGGAATTTTTTCGTGCACGGCGGACGTTTGATCCATTTGTTGAGTAGAGCTCCGCGCGGAATTGATGTGACTTTTTTCGTGGCGAGTTTTTCGAGTTGATCATTGATCACGTCGAATTTGATTGTTTGCTCGGTCAATGGAATGTGTCGGGCGAGATTCCAGACTGCAAAGCCGACTGCGAAACTGCCCTTGGTGCCCTGAAAATGCTTTGACGGAAAGACGAAACCGCCCTCGAATTCGTAATCGAAGAATTTATCGCGGAGTTTCTGATCATTCGTCGCTGTCATGTATTTCAATGTCGAGAACAGACCGAGTATCGTTTGTCGATTGCCGAGATCGCGATTGATTCGATACAGAAATTGCGAAAACAGCTCGCGACTCACTTCGCCCATGCCGTCCGCTGTCATGCACTTTCGAATCGCCGTCATTGAGACATTGAACTTGTAAATTCTGCCGGGAGTGCGCTCGCTGTTGCTTGCAGTCGCGTATGGCGGATTGATGAAGACGATCCATTTCAGTGCGGGATTGTCGAGATCCGCGC
>CALGGX010000075.1 GCA_937916025.1 uncultured Selenomonadales bacterium | reverse complement strand
GATTACATCACGATCAAACCTTTCATCCCGCACAAGTACAGCGAGCATCTGATTGCCGTCGATTACGAAGACAGTCGCGAGATCGAGCGGCAGGTAAAAGAGTTGGCGACAGACGATTTTGCGATATACTTCCGGCATCAGGCAATTCAAAACTTAATCGTCGAAAAGCCGTACGACAAATGTTATGCCCTGCCTTTCATGACGCACATCGACGCGAAGGGCGAGATTTTTCCCTGTGTGGCGTTCGTCGGTATTGAAGAATTTCTTTACGGCAATCTCTACGAAAAGTCGTTTGTCGAAATATGGGAGAGTGCCCGCACCCGCGAAGTGATGGATCGGTTCGACGGCGAATTTCTCAAAACGCGTTGTCGAAAGGCATGCCGCTTGGACGAGATGAATAAATATCTGTTTGAATTGAAGCATCCCGGCGCGCATGTCAATTTCATATAATCGAGAGGTGTTTTTATGATTGTAAGCAAATTGAAGGATTGCAGGAACCGCGTCGAAAGTACCGTGGATTGGCTGAAAGACGAGAACAAAAACGTCGTTCTCTACGGTGCGGGCTATTGCGGGCATGAGGCGGGCGAATTGATGCGGCGTCATGAAATTCCGATTGCGGCGATTTGCGACGACTTCCGTGCAGGCGAGGAACTCGACGGCGTTCGCATTTCAAAAATCGATGACGTAACTCCGAATGACGACACGGTCATTTTTGTGACGAGCGGCTTCAATGCAAAGATGAAAGCCAACCTGCAAAAATTGGGATTGATGACGTATTACAACTCAACCGATTTCGGACGCTACGATTCGGAGAAGGAAAATTACCGGTACTTCGTCGATCATCGCAAGCAGCTGAATGACGCGTACGAACTGCTCAGTGACGAAAAATCGCGCCGATTGTTTGTCAATCTCGCCAATTATCGCATCAGTCGCGATCCGAAGTGTCTCGACGGCATGGAAGAGTCGATGCCGCAATATTTCCCCTCCGAGCCGAATCTCGATCTTACACACAGGGGGGGGGGGAACGAGAAACACACGTTCTTGGATTGCGGGGCGTATGACGGCGACACAATCAGATCGTTTCTGAAATACGTCGACGGCAATTATGAAAAGATCATCGCCGTTGAAGCCGGAAGGAAAAATTTCGAGCGACTGAAAAAAAATCTCGCGGACGTTCCGAACGTTGAATATCACAACGTCGGCGTTTTCGACAGGCAGACGCAATTGAAATTTACGGATGACGACGCAAAAAATTCTTTCATCGACGAGAGCGGCGAGTCCGTCATCGAAATGGATCCCATTGACAACATTCTCGACGACAAACCGGCGTCGTTCATCAAAATGGACATTGAAGGCGCGGAGTATGAAGCACTCGTCGGAGCCGAACACACGTTGAAGAAATACAATCCGACGTTGGCGGTTTGCGTATATCACAAAGTCGAGGATTTGTATCGTCTGCAATTGCAAATCGAAAACACCTGTCCGTGCGCGTATGATTACTATCTCCGGCATTACTCGCCGACAGTGATCGAAACAGTCTTGTACGCCGTGCCGCAATGCGGTTTTGTAAAAACTGAAGGAGACGATAAAACAATGGCTGAAAACATTCGCATCGACTCACACAAATTGATCTATCATCCTTGTGAAGTCGCGCGCTGGTTGAACCCAGGGGGGGGGATTGAGAAGCGTAATTTATCCGATTGAAATCGAAGTCGGATTGAGCGGTGCCTGCAATCATCGTTGCGTTTTCTGCGCGCTCGACTACATCGGATACAAACCGAATTTCTTGAATACGAAATTGATATTGGACAACATTCGAGAATTGGCAACGCG
>CALGGX010000074.1 GCA_937916025.1 uncultured Selenomonadales bacterium | reverse complement strand
GGCAATCACAACGCCGCTTGCGCGCATTGCGCGTGCAATAATGGCGATGCCTTCGGTAAGCTTTTCTGTTTCATGTACTGCTAAAAAGCGCTCTACAACGCGGGTCGGGTCGTCGTCAAACAGCCGCACAACCAGTAAGCGCGCACTTTTTGCGTGGAGTGAGCGTAACTGCTTTGCAAGGCTTTTACAGCCGCAAAAGGTATTCACTACGCCTAAGCGTGAAAAACATTCGCACAAGCGCTCGTCATCGCTTTCTTCCCATGCACGCCGATGCTTACGGCGTCCGGTATAGCTAAAGGCACCTGAAAGCGCAATTATCGCGGCTTCTCCTTGCCTACCATTAGGATATTCACAGTTTTGTAAGCCCGTTACAACGCCAGGCACGCTTGCGTGTACTGAAATGTCCTCGCCGCGGGCAAGCTCCTGTCCCTCTTCTACGGTATCGCCAACGTTTACAAGCACCGTTAGCGACTGTCTCTTGCTGTCGTCGGTCTGTATAAGGGGAACTGTTGCTGTTGCAGGAAGAAACGCCTGCGCCGTGCACGTAAAGTGGTTATCCTCAGAAACAATATTACTTACCGAAGCCATACCTTCTCTTCCTAAGCGTACAATACGCCGTTACTCCCAGTGAAATCGTCGTGCACATCGTTAAAAGCAGCGCACCAAGCCGTTCCACAGCTTCATTTCCGTTGCGAACAAAAGCATAAATCGCCGTTCGTCCCTGCTTTACCAGCATTGCTTCTAGCGCAGGATAATCAAGCGTCTTTATGGTACTTAAAATGTTGTCTCTAAAGCCGCCATCAAATACCAATACGGTCTCTTCTCGCGCTGTAATGGCGCCACCTTCTTCGCTGTAGGTAGGAAGCGTTATGCGCTCGCCTTCCTTTGGCGCCTCCGTGGTTGCCGCCTGCGACAGCCGCTGATACGGGAAGGTTACGGTCTTCCAGCTCCAAACAAGAAAGTCATCTAAATTTGGGAGCACGTCCGCATTTCCGTAAGAGACTGGCGCCGGCAAAGCAAGCTTATCGGAACTACCCGATGACGCCTGCACCGTGCGTCCCCACAGCGACGCGAGCAGTACCAAAATGCAGGCACCGGTAAGCGCGGCGAGCGCTTTTACGTCAACGGCGTTTATAAACGCTATGTCGTAAGCGGTACGAATGTAGATGGGAGAAAACGCATTTTTGTAGTACAGCTCGCGGAGCGCTTCAATAAGCAGGAGCGCGCTTATTGCGCCTGAAAGCGCAAGCACGTAAAAGACGGTATTAACGGGGCTTGACGCACACAACACAAAAAGCGGCATAATCAGCAACAGCACGGCAATCGGGGAACGCATGGTACGGCGTAAAAAGCCCTGACGCCCGATAAGCTTTAGCAGAATAAAAAAGCCTGCAAGCGCAAAGCTACTGCACGTTGCAACCGTAAAGAGCGGGCGCGAAAACGCAAGCGCAACAAAGAAAAGCGCACACGGCGCAAAATACAGCTTGCGCTTAGAAAGCACGAGCGTAATAATCGCAAACACAAGCGTAAAAAGCGGCGCTAGATACGGAAACGCCGCTGCACTGTCGGTGCCGCACTCGGTATTAGGATTATGCTCTATCGCTTCTATTGCACGGCTTAACGCTGCGCCCTCGCTATCGGGCACATAAAAGACCATCGCCTGCGACGTTTCATCAAAAAAGAAGGCGTTGCGGCGATTAAGATAGGAATCTGCGCTTACGAGCTGCAACGGGCTATACGGCGAAACGATGGGAGACCGCTGATTACTGCGCGAGATAACGTTCTTACAGCCGTTGTCGGTAAGCGTTGCGAGAATGTCCGCCTCGCTTAGCACCGAGCTTTCAACGTAAAAGACCGTCCAGCCCTTCCACAAGCGGCTTTCGGGAACGGTATGAAACAAATACAGCGTAAACAGCGAAAAAAAACAAATTGCGGCAGGAAGAAACACCTTTGCAGGAATCTTCATTGCTTATAAAACGGAAAAGGCAACGCCAATAAAGAACCCCAGAAGGCTTCCGATGAAGACCTCCAGCGGCGTGTGCCCCTGCACTTCTTTAATTTTTTTGAATTCATACAGACCCTTTTGCTCTAATGCTCTTCCCATTTCATTAAGCATCCTTGCCTGAATACCATTTGCCCTGCGCACGCCAACCGCATCACGAACGGTAACGAGGTAAAAACATAGCGCAAGAATAAATACGTCAGAGGTAATGCCGGAGCGGAACGCAATCATCGTGCAGATACACGCCACCAGCGAAGAATGAGAGGACGGCATACCGCCCGTGCGCCAAACAAGCAGCTCTAACAGCTCAGAAAGGCTATGAACCTTACGAGTAAACAGCTTAATAAGCGTTTTTATAAACTGTGCGCAAAACCAGCTGAAGATAACAGCAGCAAGCACGGGGCTAGAAAAAAACGCAAGGAGCTGTTCCCTAAAATTCATAAAAGCATTTTAACAGTCTGCTATCTTTTGTCTAGTAGTAAAAGAAGATTTTTGCCGCTAGATTCAAGAGCGATGGATTTTACACAGGTCATTGCCGGAGCTGACGACGACGGGCGTCGCCTTGACCGCGTTATGCGCCGCTACCTTAGCTCTGCTTCGCTTTCGGCGCTGTACAAGAGTTTGCGCTCCGGGCTGATTAAGGTAAACGGGAAAAAGTGCGACGGCGCCTACCATATTCACGCTGGCGACACGCTTACGATAGCGACGCTGTTGTTGCAGCCGGCGCCGAAAGCAGTTGACTCCGCCAGCGCTCCCGTAGCGCAAAAGGCCGCCGTCCCCCGTAGCGGCCATGCAACGCTTCCGCCGCCGCCCGCTGTCTCTAGTGCTGCATCCGCCGCGTCCGTCGCTCCCGCTGAGCTTGCGGCGTCGCTACCGCGCGACTGGGTGCTTTTCCGAAGCAAAGACCTGCTTGTGCTTAATAAGCCCTACGACATCCCCGTGCAGCCAACGGCAAACAAGGCGCTGCTTGCGCTGAGCACGCTCGTCGCGCGTGATTATGCCTTTTTCCACCGCGGCGAAGCCTCGCTTTCGTTCCATGCCGCCCCGCTGCATCGCCTTGACCGCAAAACGACGGGCGTGCTTGTCTGCTCGCAAAGTCTTTCCGGCGCGCATTGGTTTACAGAGGCGCTCCAGCGCGGGCTTGTAGAAAAGCACTACGTTGCGCTTGTTTGCGGTACGCTTACCGCGCAGCAGCACTGGCATGACGACATCAGCCGGCAACGCGATGCAAAGCGCGCCTTTCATACCGTAGCGGTGCGTCCGCACGCCCACGCCGACGACGGCGCCGCCGGAAAGCCCGCGCTTACTGACGCCGTGCCGCTTGCACACGGCACGTATAATGGAAAGCCGATAACGCTCGTGCAGCTTATCATTCACACGGGGCGTATGCACCAAATCCGAAGCCAAGCCGCTTCTCATGGCTTTCCGCTGCTTGGCGACACCGCTTACGGTTCTCCTGCGCTTGCAACTGCCTCGCTTTTTCTTCACGCCTACGAGCTACGTCTTTCTCCTGCTGCGCTAACGTCGCGAGCGGCTATCGGCGACGAGAGGCTACCGCCCTATTTTCGCGCGCCGCTTCCCGCTGCATTTACAAAAAGCCTAGCCGCTAGCTTGATAAATTGGGACGGGCGTCTTATACTATAACGACGCTATGGATTCCCTGTTCGAGCTGCTAAACCTCAAAAAAAAGCACATCGCCGTCTACGCATTTTTTGGGCCTTCCGGCACGGGAAAAAGCTTCCGTGCAAAGCTCGTGGCGCAGAAATTCGGCGTAAAGGCAATCATCGACGACGGCTTGCTCATCTACGAGGACGACATCGCAGCAGGACACTCCGCCAAGCTTGAAGGCTCCTACATGGCTGCCGTCCGCGTGGCGCTCTTTGACGACAAGGAGCACCGTGACGAGGTCGCGCGCAAAATCCGCGAGCTTAGGCTCAAGAAAATCCTGCTTTTGGGCACCTCGGAAAAGATGGTGCTCAAGATTGCGCTCCGCCTGCAGCTGCCGCCGCCTGAGCGCTTCGTGCGCATCGAGGACATCGCCACCAAAGAGCAGATTGCCGAGGCGCAGCGCAGCCGTCTTATCGAAGGCAAGCACGTCATTCCCGTGCGCGCGAATGCCGTCAAAGGCAGGAACTACTCCAAGATTTTCGTGGACTACATACGTGTGTCGCTTGCGCGGCGCAAGCTTTTCTCGCGCTTTTTCAAGACGAAGAAGGCTGACGCACCGAGCGCCACGGCAAAGCTGTTTGAAAAAAGCGTGGTGCGCCCGTCTTTCTCGCGCAAGGAGCGTAAGGCAGTCTCCTTCGCGCAGCTTGCCCGCATGACGAGCCTGAACGTCGCCGCATTCAACGCCAGCAAGTTTGTCTGATCCGAGATTGCCGCGATCGCATCGACGATCTTGCCGATCTTATCCGATTCCTCGCCGAGCAACGCAATCACGCCTGCCGTGTCGCTTACGGACGACTCGACGACCTTCATTTGATCTACCGCCGCCGCCACATTTTTATCGCCCAAATTCGCCGCTTCGTTCGTCGCTTTGATCTTATTCTCCGACGTCGTCAACATGTCGGTAAATTCCTTCATGTGTTTCTTCAGCTCTTCGGATTGCGTGTTGGCATTTTCGACTTCGGTGAATTGTTCGGTGCAGGCACCCGCCACGTTGACGATCGAGTCTGCAACCTGATTGATCGCAATCGTCGATTGATCCGCCGAAGCAGTCAATTGTTCGGAAGCCGCCGCGAATTGTTCCGCCGCGCGCACGACTTTTGACAACATCTCGCGAACATTGGTACGGAGATCGACCACGGCACGCCCCATGATTCCAATTTCATCATCGCGATCAGGATCAAAATGCTCGGTTGCGGGTTTTCTGAAATCACCGGTTGCAAGCACTTCGAGCGTCTTCGTCACGTCACGGATCGGTCCGATCAATTTCGCCGAAAGCGGTCCGGCAATCAGACAAAGCAAAATCTCGAGGACGATAACGCCGCCGATCGTCAATTTCAGATTGTCATAGAACTGTTCATCGGTTTGTTGCTGCATTTCTTCAACTTTGGTATCAATGTAATCAACCCAAATTCCCGTGCCGATAACCCATTTGTACGGCTCGAAGGCAATTGTGTAATTTCTTTTCGGAAGCGGATTCGACTGATTCGGCTTTGCAAACATCAGATCGGTATAGCCGCCGCCGGATTTTTGCCCGTTTTGGATCATCTCGCGAATGTATTGTTTGCCATTCGGATCGGTATTTCCGATGCGTGATTTGCCTTCCACGTCGGCACGTCCGAGCAGGACAACGTTGACGCCGTCGTACGTGTCAATCCAGAAATATCCGGCTCCGCCGTCGTAACGAAGCTCGCGAATGAGATTTGCCGCTTCGAGTTTTGCCTGCTCTTCGGTAAGCAAACCCGCCTGTTGCTTTTTGTAGCTCGTCTGAATGATGTTGTATGCTATCTCGGTTTCGTTTTTGAGTTCGCGCTCGACATCAAACATCAGCGCGCTGCGATAATTTTCGATTTCCGCATCGGAGCTGCTGAAAATATTGCCCATGAAAATTGCTCCGACACACAGCATTGTCAACAGCGATGCCATGACCATCATCAGGATAAACTGCGTCCTCATCGATCGTAGTCCGCTCATCTTGATTCAACCTCCCAAAATTCGTTGATATAATTGTTTGCTGTATTCGATTTTGACATTTCAAAATCCTGCCGCCGATCAAATTAAGTATTGCCGTCTCGAGCGATCTGTTATAAAATGACGGCGGTTTTTTGAGTTTCAACAATTGGGAGGAGATATCGGAATGGAATATTCTGCATTGTCAATATTGCCGCCGCTCGTTGCGATCGTGCTCGCGTTGCTGACCAAGGAAGTTTATATGTCGCTGATCATAGCGATCTTCTCGGGCGCGATGCTCTTCGCGGACGGCAATCCGCTCGAGGCAATCGTCGCCATGTTTGAAGTCATGGAAGCAAAAGTCGGCGGCAACGTCAACATTCTCGTCTTCCTCGTGATCCTCGGCATTCTGGTCGCGGCGATCACAAAATCCGGCGCAACCCGAGCTTACGGCGAATGGGCTCGCTCGGTCATAAACGGCAAGAAGAGTGCGCTCGGCTTGACGGCGTTTCTCGGCATGCTGATCTTCATCGACGATTATTTCAATTGCCTGACGGTCGGAACCGTGATGCGTCCGGTGACGGATAAATTCAAAATCGCGCGCGCGAAACTCGCTTACGTCATCGACGCGACGGCGGCTCCGATCTGCATCATCGCGCCGGTTTCGAGTTGGGCGGCGGCGGTCGGTTCTTCATTGCCGGAAGGCGCGACGGTCGACGGCTTTACGATTTTTTTGGAGACAATCCCGTTCAATCTTTACGCATGGCTGACGATGGCGTTCATGATCTTCATCATCGTAAGCGGTCGGGACTTCGCGACGATGGGTAAAGTCGTTCGCGAAAACAAGCAACATTTTGAAATTCCGCCCGAGTACAGAGACTCCGTCGATGAAAACAAAAATATCACCGGCAACGGCAAGATCATCGATCTCGTCCTGCCGCTGTTTGTTTTGATCGCGGCGTGCGTTTACGGCATGCTCTACACCGGCGGCATTCACAACGAAGGCGTCGGCATCGCGGATGCTTTTGCCGATTGCGATTCCTCGAAAGCACTCGTGATCGGTTCGTTCTCGGCGTTCATATTCACCGCATTTCTCTATCTTCCGCGCGGCGTGGTGACTTTCAGCGAATTCTGCGAGTCATTCACGCAAGGTTTTAAGGCAATGGTTCCGGCAGTGTTCATTCTCTGCTTGGCGTGGACTCTGTCGGGCATCTGCAGCGGAGATTATCTCAATCTCGGCGGCTATGTCGGCGAAATTGTTCGCGAGCACATGTCCGTGATGATGATCCTGCCGCTGCTGTTTTTCCTCGTGGCAATCGGTTTGGCGTTCGCAACCGGAACTTCGTGGGGAACGTTCGGCATTTTGATTCCGATTGCAATGGCGATTCTCGACGCGACAAACACCGATCTTTATCCGATGTTGGTACTGTGCGTGGCGGCGATCTTGTCGGGCGCGGTCGGAGGAGATCACGCCTCGCCGATTTCAGACACGACAATTCTTGCTTCGGCGGGTGCGCAATGCAATCACTTGGATCACGTCGCGACGCAAGTGCCGTATGTGCTCGTCGTTTCGACTTGTTGTGTCGTCGGATATATCGTCGACGGAATTACGCGAAACGGCTGGCTGGGCTTGGCGACGGGCTTCGCGGCGTTGTTCATTGCGATGTTCATCATCAAAGCAAAAGTTGAGCCGATTGATGTCGATTGAGGACTCGCGCAATGGAAGGTTTGTACACTTCAGAGCTCACCGTGCTCGGCGTCGGCAATACGATTTTGACTGACGAAGGCTTCGGCGTCCGAGTCGTCGAGCATCTTCAACGGCATTTTGAATTTCCGAAAAATGTTCGGCTGATTGACGGCGGCACGCTCGGAATTGAATTGACGCATTTCATCACCGGCACGAAAAAACTGTTGATAATCGACTCGATTGACGGCGGTTTGGAAGCGGGCTCGATTTACGAGTTGCGCGGCGACGAGATCAAAGCGCATTTTCGACAAAAAATCTCCGCGCATGAAGTTGGCATTGAAGAAGTGCTGACGCTTCTCGAGTTGACGGGCAAAGCAATTCCGGAAGTGATCGTGCTCGGTGCACAACCTTTCGAGCTGAATGCGGGCGTCGAGCTGTCATCGGACATGAAAAAAATACTGCCGCCGATTGTCGACAGAGCAATTGAAATTCTGCGCGATTGGAATGTTGACGTTCGAGTCGCGCGATAAAACAATTCTGCCGCTTCGACGGCAATTTTTTTTTGCCGGAGTATTGCGTTATCGATTAAAATCATTTATCATTGACAATGGAAATATTAATTGTTGGGAGGCGAAACGATGTTTAAAAGAATTTTGATCGCGAATCGGGGCGAGATAGCCGTGCGAGTTATTCGCGCGTGTCAGGAGCTCGGCATTGAAACCGCCGTGATTTTTTCCGACGTCGATGAAAACGCGCTTTGGACTCAACTGGCGGATATCAAATGTCGGGTAAGCACGAGCGATCCCGCCGGCGGATATCTCGATCGCGACGCAATCCTTTACGCAATGTATGTCACCGAAGCCGATGCGATTCACCCGGGCTACGGCTTCCTCTCGGAAGATCACGTTTTTGCCGAAATGGTTACCAAAGCCGGTTTTACATGGATCGGTCCGAACTCCGAGACTCTCGAACTGGTCGGCGATAAAGACGCGGCTCGAAACTCGATTGCGCCGAGCGGAATTCCCATGGCAAAGGGCAGTTTGCCTCTCACGGACAACGACATGGCTCTCGAAGCCGCGCGCGACGTGAAATATCCCGTCATTCTGAAACCGGTCAGCGGCGGCGGCGGCAAGTCGATGTTCATTGCGCACAACGAGGACGAGCTCAAACGCATTCTTCAGATCGTCGACGTTACGAAAGTCCGGTTTTACTTCGAGCATTACATCGAGCGGTCGCGGCATATCGAAGTGCAGATCGTGGCGGATAATTTCGGCGAAGTCGTTCACCTCGGCGAGCGCGAGTGCTCGATCCAACGCCGCAATCAGAAATTGCTCGAAGAGTCGCCGTCGATTGCATTGACTGACGAAATGCGCGAGCGCGTCGGCAAACTCGCCGTCAAAGCCGCAAAAAGCGTTCACTACTCCAACATCGGCACGGTCGAGTTTCTGCTCGATCTGGCAACAGGTGAATTCTTCTTCATGGAGATCAACCCAAGGGTGCAAGTTGAGCACGGCGTTACGGAAGCGGTTACGGGCATCGATCTCGTCCGTACTCAGATCAGAATTGCGGCGGGCGAGCCGCTCGACTTCACTCAAAAAGACGTCAAGTTCCGCGGGCATGCGATCGAGTGCCGGATCAACGCCGAGGATCCCGACAATCACTTCCTGCCCGCGCCCGGCAAGATCGATTTCATGCACGAGCCGAGCGGTCCGCGCGTGAGATTCGAGTGCGGAGTTGCCGCCGGACTTTCGATCGAACCGTACTACGACTCGCTTATTGCAAAAGTGATCGCGCATGGGCGGACTCGCGGCGATGCGATTAAGATCATGCAACGCGCGCTGAATGAATTCATCATCAAGAGTGACGATGTCAAGACGACGATTCCGCTCCACAAACGCATTCTCGAAGACCCGCATTTCAGAACCGGCAACATCGACACGCAATTCATTAAGAAGCGGCTGCCGGTTTACGAGACGACGGCGAAGAAACTCACTTTGAAGGAAAAGATGATGCTGAAGGAGCAGATGAGCGAGCACCTCGCGGCGGCAATCGAAGAAGGGCTCGATTACACGTAAGTTAGAGCATCGAAAATTCATGCGATCAAATATCGGAAACAAAAAGCGGAGTCGGCAACGGCTCCGTTTTTCATATCCGAATCTCGATATGTTTCGTATCGTCTTTCTTCGGCGCGGGCGTTTTTTTCAACGGCGGCTTCGGCGGCGGCGGCATGTCGGTTTCGAGCGTGACTTTCACTCCGGCGGGCGATTTTCTTTGCGGACGACGCCTCGGCTTGAGCGGATCATGCGCCAATTGCCGCACGAAGATAAAACCGAGCACCGTCAATATCGCAATCAACACAACCCATTTCATTCCGCCGCTCGGAGGCTCGATTCCAAAATCAAACGACGACGATTTTTCGTAATGCGGCTCGGATTTTTTCGATGTCGTTCGCTGTTCCGCCAGCCGCCGATCTTCTTCTTCAAACTCGCGGAGGATCGCCTTGCCTCGGTCGCTCGGCTGTTGGACATATCCCTGCTCCGCATACGCCGCCATTTCGCTCGGCGTCGGCAACGCACTCCCCGATCGCCCGCCCGCATCCGCAGGCTTCACTTTCACTGTCGGCTCACGCCGAGTCTCGGCAGGTTTTTCGACGGGACGCTCGATCACCGTGCGCTCTTCGTCGGCGGGAGTTTCTTCAACGGCTTCTTCATCCGAAACTTCTTCGGCTTCTTCGACTTCTTCACTCGACTCCCCGTCGTCGGAAAAAAAATCGTCCTCGACTTCATCGCCCGACTCTTCGCCGGTCTCGTCTTCGGAAGTCTCTTCTTCGATAACTTCTTCCGGCTCGTCCTCCGGCGGAGAAGTCGTCACCGTGATAAAGCCGTCCCGCTCCCGAAAATGCAAAGTCGGAGCTTCAGGTGCTTTCAATGCCATGCGCCATCAACTCCGCCTCAATATATTCAAACATCAACATTCTCCGCGCGGCGTCAATCATCAACTCAACATCGACAATCGGACGCGTCTGTTGTTTGCTTCTTTTCAAAAGAAGTGGCGGAGAGGGTGGGATTCGAACCCACGGTGCCTTTCGACATCACCGGTTT
>CALGGX010000073.1 GCA_937916025.1 uncultured Selenomonadales bacterium | reverse complement strand
GGAATGCCGTGTATTGGGATTATCTGAATGCGGCGTTGATCTACAACTTCAGTCGAAAGAAGATCGATCACATCAAAGAAGTCGGGCGGTTTGTTTACGGCTCGGCTCCTTCGTCGGAAAAAAAAACTTCCAATCCGAGTCGTAAATCGTCGACAAGCCCGAGCAGTCAAACAACATCGCGTCAGAGCAGTCGAGCGACAAACCAAAATACAAACCAATCTTTGAACCTTCCGATCGCGGCGGCGGGAGCAGTCATCGTACTGATAATCGTCATGATATTTCTGTCATCGAGGTAATGATCCGAGAGTTCATCGATTACATCAAACGACAATTCGGCGTGGCGGTCAATTATCAGTTCCGAAAGATGAATACAACGGCGCGAGTAAAACATATTCCGATTTCGGATTTTGAATTTAAGAAACAGGCGACGGAGAAGATCATCAACGACGCGCTGAGAGAAATTGAAGAGATTTGGAGAGAACGGTGAGGTGGAAGTTGCGAATGGCCAACAGCGAATTGATGCAAACGACAACGCGAGAGGAACGGCAACTCGCCGAGGCGTATGCGCTTGCCGACAATGTTTTGATGAAGAAATATTTGCCGGATTTGGGGCAGTATGAAATTGTGCCGATCGACAGTCAATTGTCGACGCAAAATTTGAACAACATGGCGCGGTTTTATCACATCGATCGGCTGATTTACGACAAGGAGGAGAATAATCAGGAGAAACTGCTTAACGTCTACAATGCGCTGTACACTTGCGGCGGCTCGGTCATTTTGCTGATCAAAAGCAACGGCGAAAAAGCAGATTTTTATATCGGAACGAAGGCCGGCGAACCGAGTCAACTCGGAACATGCAAGGCGGTGCTCGAAAAAGCATTGAACGGCAATTTCAAGGGCACGCAAACTTCGTTGCTCTTCGGCGAAAAAGAATTGAACGCGATGCTCGGAAAAGTGTTTGAAGGCGACATGAAAAGCATCGATCGGAGTGTTTCGGCGGTGACGAGCGTGGCCGGCTTCCGCGAAGGGCATACGATGAAGTCCGGCGATTTTGTACAGGGGCTCGAAAAATTACTCGAAACGACGCACGGCGAAGCGTTTTCGCTGGTGATCATTGCAAAGCCGATTTTGCCGAAAGAACTCGATTACGTCCGAAGCGCGTATGAAGGGCTGTACAGTCAATTGTTGCCGTTTGCGGCGACCGAAATTTCTTACGGCAAAAACGAGAGCGAGTCCGTGGCGAATTCGATTACGGAAGGCGTGTCGACAGGCGTGACGACCGGCAAGACGACGACGAAAACCAATTCCGAAAGCGAAGGCACGACGACGAGCACTTCCGACACGACCGGTACGAGCGATACGAAAGGCAGTACTTGGAATGGCGGACTCGGCGCGGGACTCGGCGCGGGTTTGAATGCGGCACTCACGGCGGCGGCTTCGGCGGCATTGACCGTCGGAACCGGCGGCTTGACCGGTCTCTTGGCAAAAGTTACGGGAACTTTGACCGGCAGTTTGTCCGGGACATTGGGCGCGACTTTGTCGACAACGTTGAATGCAAACGTCGGTTATGCTCGCTCGACAAGTCATACGGAATCGCAAAGCCGAACCGTCGGCAAGAGTTTCAGCAAAAATTACACGACATCGATCGGAATTTCGAGCAGTTTGAGCGAATCCGAAACGAAATCTCGGACGTTCGGTCAGACAATTACGGCTACGGACGGCACGAATGTCAATTACCAGACGCATATCGAGCGGCGCGGCGTCAAAACTCTGCTCGATCGGATCGAAATTCAATTGAAGCGGATCGACGAATGCGCCGATCTCGGAATGTGGGAGAGCGCGGCGTATGTCATTGCCGATGACGCGCAGACGAGTCAACTTGTCGCGAGCAATTATCGCGCGTTGATCCGAGGAAAAAATTCCGGAATAGAAAGTTCGGCGATCACGGTTTGGAAAGCCGGAACCGTCGAGCCGACATTTCCGAGGCGCGCCAATCGACAGTCGTCGGTGCTCGATTATCTCAAAAAAATGGAACATCCGTTGCTTCGCGAGTCGAAATTTTCTCCGATCTGCGTGACGCCGGCGGCGGTCATAAGCGGCGAGGAATTGACGGTTGCCGCCGGACTTCCGCAACAAAGTCTGCCGGGGCTTCCCGTCGACAACATTGCAAAATTCGGACGCGAAGTGATTTATCAAGCGAAAACTTCGGCGCGGACGTTGCCGTTCGGAAAAATTCAACACATGGGGCAAATCGAAAAATCCGATGTCAAATTGGATATCGATTTACTCACTTCGCATACGTTCGTGACGGGCTCGACGGGCGCGGGCAAGTCAAATGCCGTTTACAAACTTCTGCAGGAACTTCGCTTGAGAAAAATTCCGTGGTTGGTGATCGAACCGGCAAAAGGCGAGTACAAAGATGTCTTCGGCGGCATGGCTGATGTGTCGGTTTACGGAACCAATCCGTATAAAGTGCCGAACCTTCTGCAAATCAATCCGTTCGGTTTCCCCGACGACGTGCATGTACTCGAGCATGTCGATCGGCTGGTGGAAATATTCAACGCGTGCTGGCCGATGTATGCGGCAATGCCGACGATCCTTCGCGAGTCGATCGAGCGCGCGTACGAAGCGTGCGGTTGGAGTTTGAAGTTCTCTCGCAATCCGGGGCAATTCCCGACATTCGAGACGCTTTTGAATGTATTGCCGCAAGTCATTGACAGCTCGGCGTATTCGGCAGATACCGGCAGTGATTACAAAGGCGCGCTGGTGACTCGCGTCCGTTCGCTGACGCGCGGCATTCACGGCATGATTTTCGGCGGCGATACCGATATGCAAAAACTCTTGACCGAGCCGTCGATCATCGATTTGAGTCGCGTCGGCTCGCAAGAAACGAAGTCTTTGATCATGGGCGTGCTCATTTTGAAATTGCAGGAATTTCGCATGTCGGAAGACACGGGAGCAAATTCCGGCTTGCGGCACGTGACGGTGCTCGAAGAAGCGCATAATCTGCTTCGCAAAACTTCTTCGGAGCAATCGCAGGAAGGTTCCAATCTGCAGGGGCAATCGGTCGCGATGATCTCAAACGCAATCGCCGAAATGCGCACTTACGGCGAGGGATTTGTGATTGCGGATCAATCGCCGACATTGATGGATATGTCCGTCATTCGCAACACGAACACGAAAATCATTTTGCGATTGCCGGACGAAAGCGATCGGCAGTTGGTCGGCAAGGCGACGGGGCTCAACGACATTCAGATCGAAGAATTGTCGGGGCTCGACATGGGCGTTGCGGCGATCTTTCAGAGCAAATGGTTGGAGCCGGTTCTCTGCAAAATCGACAAATTTGATCGCGAGAAGTCGTTTAAAGATCGATACGGCGATGCGATTTTCAAATGGCAGGATTCGGAGGGCATCGCCGTCAGGAAATTCCTGAACAACGCGCTTGAAGTCGAGCACGGCGAATTTTCGGCTGAAGATATCAAGGAAATTCGGAAGTGGTACGGCAAATTGAATTTGAGCGAAACGGCGATGTACATTTTCGAGAATGCAATCGAAGGGCGTCCGCTCGAAGACTCGCACAAGCTCATTCTGCTGAATTATGCGTTCGATCAATTGATCAACAACAATCCGCGCCGCGATGACGCAATCGAAGCCGCGCGGCATTTGCTCGTCGGGAAATTGGATTTGGAGGCGGGCGATGCGCTCATTCGGCGCGTGACGGAATTGTTCATGCGCAATTTGCCGGAACGCTTTGAACTCGAGAGACCCGTCAAGCGAGTAATGTAGGAGATGACGATATGAAAGGCATGAACAAAGGCATTGAAAACATGTCGACGCCGATGAAACAGCCGGAGTCGTTCATTAACAAATTGGAAGCGAATGCGAATGTCGACAAGCCGAATGCGCTCAAGTCGAAAGAAGCGGCAGGGAATTATTTGGCGCGGCTCGAAAACAACGTAAAACTTGAGCGCGACGCGACGCAAGAAATTAAAGAGTGCAATCCGAATTACAATTTCGGCGAAGAATGGCAAATTAATTGTCAGCGTTGTGTTCCGACATTTGAAATGCGGATGCGCGGCGCGGACGTTGAGGCGCAACCGTTCTTTGAATCGGAAAAGTGGAAAGAAGATCCGCCGCCGCTTTGTGTGGAGCCGTTTGCGGTCTGGGAAAATGCAACCGTCTTTGACTGCAAAGGAGACGGACGCGCGGATATCGAAAGGCATATGGCGGATTGGGGCGACGGAGCCCGCGCGGAAATTTGCGTGCAATGGGACGGAGTTCCAAGCGGTCATGTTTTTGTGGCGGAGCAGGTTGACGGCGAGACGCGCTATTACGATCCGCAAAGCGGCGATCTTGACGTGTCTTGGTACTTTAAAGAGGTTGAGCCCGGCTCGGTGCAGGTTTGTAGAACCGACAATGCCAAAGTCAACGACAAGATTTACGATTGTTGCCAATTGAAACTCGACGGTTTGAATAACATTTGAGGAGGTGAGCGGATTGATTGACAAGCAGGCGGCACTTGAGATTGCAAACAAATTCTTCGCCGAAAAAAATCAAAGCAAAGTTGCAAAATTGTTGGAAGCACCGACGCATTGGATTTGCTACGACGGTCCGGCAGATCGCGTGATTTACGGCAAGGCGGGCATCAAGATCGACAAAGAAACGGGGCAGACCGAACTCTTCATTCTGCCGAACAAAGAAAATTTCGAGCTGTTGCATAAAGCCGTGCCGGTTGATATCGCGTAACTTCAGAAATTGTTTCGACAATGAAAAACTCCGTCGACGCTCGGGATATCCGAACGAGCCGCGCGGAGTTTTTTTTGTTTCGGCAGGAAATTATTGCGAAACGGCATAATTGTATCGGCTGAGGAAGGTGAGTTTTATGCAATTCATAAGCGGAAAAGCAACTCTCGAAACGAGACAATTTTACAACGGTCAGGAATGCATGATCACGCTCGGCTCGTTCAGTTACATAAACGGAGTCGATTTGCGATTCAGCAAATTGCATGGGCATGCGTTGATCGGCAATTTCTGTTCTCTGTCATGGGATTTGGTATTTCTGATCGGCTACAATCACAATTACCGATTCGTGTCGACATATCCGTTTCGCGGATGGAGTTTCAATCGCGAAGAAACGAATTGGGCAGAACTGCCGTATCCGATGCCCGATCCGAACCGATATCAGATCATAATCGGGAGCGATGTTTGGATCGGCAGAGGCGTCACGGTACTCGGCGGCGTGAAAATCGGCAACGGCGCGGTGATCGGCGCAAATTCGACCGTCACGAAAGACATTCCGCCGTATGCGATTGCCGTCGGCAGTCCGGCGCGCGTGATTAAATATCGCTTCGATGCGGATATGATCAAAAAATTGTCGGCAATCAAATGGTGGAATTGGTCGCCGGAAAAAATTCGTCGGAACATCCGATTGCTCGAATTTCCGAAACAATTCGTCGACGAATTTTATTCGCCGGAGCTCGAGTATTTTTCCGAAGACGATCTCGGACGACAAATTGCATTTTTCCGCAACACAGGGGGGGGGATCCGAAGATCTGCTCGTTCGTTGCAGATTTCCGAGCCGCGCAACCGATGTGGAAACGAATAATCCGGGGATACTTGAATGCTTACGCGCTCGACGATACATTGACGCTTGTCATGTGGACGGGGCGGGACGCAACGCAAAACGACATCTCGCAATTCGCCGCTTACATCAATTCGCTCGGGCTGCTTAAAAAGCAACCGAAATTGATCATCGCGCAATCGACAAAAGAAAATGTCTTCTCGCCGTACGCTTTGCGGCAATCGGATTGTTTCATCACGACGCGCGAAGCGATCTGCTCGCAGGCAATTGATTTTCTCGAAGGTACAAATATCAAAATCGTTTCTTCGCTCGATGAAAGTATTTTTCCGGGCGAGAGTGAGTATGTTCCGAAATGGGATTGATTTTTTTATTGCTCCGTTATATAAATGCGCTCGATGCCTACGGTTTTGTTCGTCGTCTCGTCGATGTCGATGAGCACCGCGCCGTAAACGCAATTGCCGTCCGCCACGTCGAATTTCACCGGCAACGCGTACAGGAATTTGTCGAGAATGTTGTCGACCTTGACGCCGAGAATCGACTCGAGCGATCCGACCATGCCGACGTCCGTTATGAAAGCCGTTCCGCGCGGAAGTATTCGAGCATCCGCCGTTTGCGTGTGAGTATGCGTGCCGACAACCGCGTTAACTCTGCCGTCAAGATAATATCCCATTGCCTGCTTTTCACTCGTCGCTTCGGCATGAAAATCCAGCAGAATGATATCGCATTGCTTTTCGAGCTCCCGAACGATCTCGTCCGCTTTTCTGAAAGGACAATCCATCGGCGTCATGAACGCGCGCCCGATTAAATTGATCACTCCGATCGTTTTGCGTCGATGCGGATAAATGCAAAAACCTTTGCCGGGGGCACCCTCGGGATAATTCGCCGGACGGATTAAGTACGGCTCGGTGTCGATGATCTCGCGAACTTCTTTTCGATCCCAAGTGTGATTGCCCGTCGTCACGATATCCGCGCCCGCATGCAACAGCGGCTTCATTGACTCGCGAGTGATTCCGCGACCGCCGGCCGAATTCTCGCCGTTGACCACAACCAAATCAATCCCGCGCTCCGCTTTGAGTTTCTTCGTCTGCTCCTCGAAGGCGCGCCGCCCCGGACGTCCCATTACATCGCCGACCATTAATATTTTCATCAGATCACTTCCAATTGCTTTTTTGAAGGCAGTCTAACATATCGGCAAAAAAAAAACAACGGCTTTTGCCGTTGCAGAATTTTTTAATGCGTGTAAACGACGACGCGCTCCCGCTCGCGAACTCCGACGATCCGCCCTTCCAAACGCACTTGTCGAATGTTGCTGAACATTTGATCGAGAAAATCCTCTTGCGCCATGAGATATTCTTCGTCCGGAATCGCATCTTCCGGGTCTTCGATCAAATTCTCGCCGAAGTATGACGAAGCCAATTGCGTCAACAATGACAGCTCGCCGCATGTCAGCGTCGCCAAATCCCGACGTACATTCAAAAAACACGTGCCTTGAATGCCCTCGACGTTCAGCTCAATCGTCGCGCTTCCGAGATTTTCGATGTGATGATATGTCTCGACACTCTCGGCAACGTATTTTAAGAAGCCCTCGAAATCGTCTTGCGAGAAGCCGCCGCTCAATGCAAAGGAAAGGTCAAGCATGCCGTCTTTGGCGTCATACGAAACCGATTGCACTGCCGGGTATACCGCCAATATTGACGCCAACAACCGACTCGCATCGGGATTTGGCTTCTTGTTTTTCTTAAAAAAGTCGAACATTCTCAGCTCAACCTCCTTTGCCGACAAAAATTTATTTCGCGTAATCGACGACGCGCGTCTCTCGAATGAGCGTCGTCTTAATCTGCCCGGGATATTCCAATTCTTTTTCGATTTTCTTGACTATGTCATGCGCGAGCGTCACCGCCGCGAAGTCGTCAATCTTATCCGGCTTGACCATGACTCTGATCTCGCGCCCCGCCTGAATTGCAAAGCATCTTTCGACGCCTTCAAACGACTCCGCAATTTCTTCGAGCATCTTCAGCCGTTTCAAATACATCTCGAGACTCTCGCGTCGCGCGCCCGGACGTGCCGCACTCACGGCATCCGCCGCCGCCACCAGCACCGCCTCGACCGTCGTCGGCTCGATATCGCCGTGATGCGCCGCGATCGCGTTGATCACATTTTTGTTTTCGCGATATCGTTTCGCGAGATCGGCTCCGATCGTCACGTGCGGTCCTTCGACTTCATGATCGACTGCCTTGCCGATATCATGCAATAACCCCGCGCGCTTTGCAAGATTGACATCGACGCCGAGCTCGGTTGCCAATACTCCCGCCAATTGCGCCACTTCCACGGAATGATCCAACACGTTTTGCCCGTAAGATGTGCGATATTTCAGCCGCCCGATCAATTTGATCAGCTCCGGATGAATGCCATGCACTCCGACCGAGAACATTGCCTGTTCGCCCGCCTCTTTGATTCGGTTGTCGACTTCGCGCGTCGCCTTGTCGACCATTTCTTCAATCCGCGCGGGATGAATCCTGCCATCCGCCACCAGTCTTTCAAGCGCGACTTTTGCGATCTCGCGTCGAATAGGATCGAAGCCCGACAAAATCACCGCTTCCGGCGTGTCATCGATGATCAGATCAATGCCCGTCAACGTCTCGAGCGTTCGGATGTTGCGCCCCTCGCGCCCGATGATCCTGCCTTTCATATCATCACTCGGAAGCGTCACAACCGAGACCGTAGTTTCTGCCACATGCTCCGCCGCGCATTTCTGTATTGCCATGCTCAAAATGTCGCGCGCTTTTTTATCCGCTTCGTCTTTGATTTGCGTTTCGTATTCTTTAATGCGAATTGCCTTGTCGTGTTTGAGCCCTTCCTCCAATTCATTCATCAATATGCCGCGAGCCTCTTCGCGCGTCAATGCCGCAATGCGCTCGAGCTCCGCATTTTCTTTTTCCTGCATCGAATCCAATTGCGCTTGAGACTCGTTCAGGCGTATTTCTTTTTTGCTGAGCAGCTGTTCTTTCTTCTCCAACGATTCCATTTTTCTGTCAAGGTTCTCTTCCTTTTGAACGACGCAACGCTCCTGACGTGTCAATT
>CALGGX010000072.1 GCA_937916025.1 uncultured Selenomonadales bacterium | reverse complement strand
TCAATTGCAGAAGAACGTCATTGCCGACGATGTTTGAATCAACGACGCGCCCGGTTGCCAATTGAATTACATCGCCCGCGCCGTAATTGTCGACAACATTGTCATGGGAGTTTTCGGAGAGAATGAAGAAGTCCTCGCCGTCGCCGCCGTAAAGCGTATTCTGCCCCGAGCCGCTCTTCAGGAGCGAGCCGCCGTTGCCGGCTTTGATCACATTGTCGTTGTCATTGCCGGTAATTGCAATGTACGTTTTCATTTTCGACGCATCAATGTCGGTAACGCTCGCGGCATAATTACTCGCGGCAAGTTGACTGATGTAAGCCGAATTGATTGTGATCGTCCGTCGCTCGAGATCGTAAAACGCTCCGTCGGGCAATGAACGCTCTACCGTTTCCGACCCCGCCAGCGTTGCGAGCTCGTCGTTTTCTTCATTCAGTATTTCGGTTCGATTGCTGACGTTTCTGATGTTGATCGCCATTTTCGCGGCGTTTCGGACGGTGAGTTTGCCCGCCGCCGTACTGATGACGAAATCTCTGCCGCTAACCGTGGCGTTGGTGTATTCGATGCCGAGCCGAATTGTGTCTTCTCTGCCGTAATTCAGGATCGTGTCGTCGCCCTCGCCGTAATAAAACGTCTCGATCGCGCCGTCGTTTCCGATAAGCGAATCATTGCCTTCGCCGCCGTTTAACACGGCATAATCGCCTTCATTGCGAACGACATCGTAGCCGTAGCCGCCGTTGAGCGTCGCGTACATTCCGCGATTTTCGAGAGTGTCATCGCCGTTGTCGCCGTTAATGCGCGCATAATTGCCGTAATTGTTGATGCGATCGCCGCGCTCGCCGCCGTTGACGGAAGTATTCGCGCCGTAAGTTATAATTGAATCGTCACCGTCGCCGCCGTTGATCGTAACTGCCTGTCCGCTGGTGATCAACTGCCCTTGCGAGATGATTTTGAAGCCGGAGTTCCAAATTCGATCGGCAAGCTCGCCGCCGTTAATCAACACATTCGAGCCGTAATTGGCGATATTGTTGAGCCCGCGCCCCGCGTCGATCGTTACATGATCGGCGAAGGCGTTGTAGAGAGAATCATTGCCGAGCCCGCCGTTGATCGAAGAATGCGCGCCTTCGTTGTAAACAGAATCGGCTCCGGCGGCGGCATTGATCGAAACATATTGCCCGGTGTTGACGATCATATCCTCGGCGTCCGCCGCGTTGATGAGCACCCGCGCGCCGCTGTTGGTGATGGAATCATTGCCGTTGCCGCCGTTCAGCGTCGTGTCGTTGGTCGAATTGTTAATTTCGATGCCTTGAGTGTATGTCGTCGAGCCGCCGTTGCCTTGTGCGTCGATGACGGTGACGGTTTTTCCGATCACGTCTTTCAAAACGAGCAAGCCGCGATTGCCGGTGAGCGTAACGTCTTCGGCTCCGAGGAGCGTTTGATCGATCTGCCCCGCCGTCCAACGCACCGTGTCATTGGAATCGAAGCCGTAAATCGTATCGTAACCATCGCCGTCGCCGTACCGAAATTCTTCGCGCGCGGTCGAAGCAAAAACAGTGTCATTTCCGGCGTCCGTCGAAACGGTGATCACTCCGCTCGTCACGCTGTCGACGGCAGTGATATAGATAAGATCGTTGTTTCGACTGCCGCGAATTTGAAAATCGACATCTTCAATTGCATTGACTTGCAAAGTGCCGCCCTCGGAAATGACAATCGAGTTCTCGGCATGAACATCGACGGTATCATCGCCCGCCCCGACGTTCAGCGTCGAAAACTCGCCGTAATTTATGACGGAATCATTGCCGACTCCGCCGCTGACCGAGACGTTATCGCCCGCGTTGTAAATCGTATCGTTGCCGATATTGGCGAGGATCATGACATTCATTCCGTCGTTATAGATCATATCCTCGCCCGCGCCGCCGTCGATGTAAACGTCCGCCGCGTGATTGACGAGCGAGTCATTTCCGCCGCCGCCGTTTACAGAAGATTGCGCGCCCCAGTTGGTGATGAAATCATCGCCGTTATTTCCGAGCAACGTGGAATGCTCGCCGCTGCTCTCGATTGTGTCATTATCCTGCCCGCCGTCGATCGCAACATTGATGCCGTCGTTGTAAATGGAATCGTTGCCGAGCCCGCCGTTGATCGAATTTTGATAGGCGAAATTTCTGATAGTGTCGTCGTCGTTCTCGCCGTAAATGAAATTGCGGGTGCCGGAAGTTTCGACAAAGTCCGCGCCGCTGCCGGCATGAATGGTAACTCCCTCGCCCGAGGACATCACGGAATCGTTGCCGACGCCGGAATTGATGTTGACGCGCGAGCCGGAGTTGTAGATCGTATCGTTGCCGTTGCCGCCGTCGATTGACGCCTCGTCGAGAAAATTCTGAATGGTATCATCGCCGCCGGTTCCGGATATCAGCGTTGAATAGTTCATTGGCATTGAAAAAGCCTCCCGTGTCAAAATGAAGAACGTTATTAAGATTTATCGGCGTTTGAAGTCATTTCCTTCAAAAAAAAATGCGCTGCGGAATCAGCGCGCGCTCTGAATTTCTTCGAGAATTTTCGGCGGCAACGATTTTTTCAATCGCTCGATCGCCGCGTCCAATTTCGATTGATCGCTCGGCGGCTCGACATGCCCGGTATCTGCCCAATCGTTTTTCAGCAGTTGCGATTGAGAAGCAAAGATGATCATGTCGTCCGCGAGCTCGCCGAACTGATCTCGGATTGCTTTCTCCCATGCCGATTGCGGATCATAATTGCTTGGCTCGAGCGCGAATTCGGCTCCCGTCGCGAGCGCGATCTTTGACAATTCATAAGCCGACATCGGATTGAAAAAGATCGCGGGCAATGTCGACGGCAATTTATGAATCGGACCGAGCGCGAGCTTATCGGGCATGTAATCGTTGACGGGATAATTCCACCAAACGCCGAGCTCTCGTCCGTAAATGTCATTCGCCGCGCGGAATTGTTCATCGGAAATTTCCGGAACGACGACGCCGTCGCCCGTGTAAAGCACGAGCACATTTTTATCGAGCGTCCGACTGAACTCGCGCGTATATTGTTTGACAGAACCGTCATCGGCAATCATGTCGAGACGATAATATTCTGTCGGCACGGTAATCAAATGCCCGACGTCTTCTCGTTTGTTGACAAAATTCTGCTCGATCCGATTGATGAATTGCGCTTGCGATTTGCCTTCGCGATCATCAATGTCGTCGAAAAAGATCGCAAAACGTTTGCCGCCGATTGCATGGATCGCGTCGAGCTTTTCGATCATCGATTGCAAATCGGCGTCGGAATATTTCAGATCGAGCCCGGGCGAGACGGCGAAGATGAACGCGACATTCTTCTCTCGCGCCGCGCGGATGAGCTCGGCGAGTTGATCGAGTTGAGCGGCAGGATACGGCTCGCGCCATTTCGCTCGGTGATAAGGATCGTCTTTCGGCGCGTAGATGTATGCATTGAATTGATGCTCGGCGCAAAAATCAATCAGATCGAGCCGCTGTCGATGCTCCCATGGCGTGCCGTAAAAGCCCTCGACGACTCCGCGCATCGGAATCGGTTCCGCGCTTACAAAAGAAGCCGCCAACATCAGTGCCGAGCGCGGCGAATTTTCTTTCATACTCGGTTTGAATGTTGTCGACTGAATTATCGGCATGCAGATCGAAAGTAACTTCGTCGACGGTCGCTCCGATCAATCCGAACTGCTCGAGCGAGTACTCGAACAACGGGCGATTATCGGTTTTGAAATGCAATTCGCCGTGCGGCTTCAGAATTCGCCGATACTTGTCGAGAAAATTGATGTTCGTCAAACGGCGTTTCGCATGTTTGTTTCGCGGCCACGGATCACAGAAATTGATGTAAATGCGATCGACTTCATGTTCGGCAAAAATCTCGTCGATGTTTGCGACATTAAAGACGGCAAGTCGGACATTGCCGAGCGATTTGTCTCTCACCTTCCGCGCGGCGGCGTAGAGAACCGTGGATTCGGCTTCCAAACCGACGAAGTTGATATCGGGAGTTTGCTCGGCGATTGCGGCAATGAAATCGCCCTTGCCGATTCCGAGTTCCAAATACAATTTTGCATCGGGATTTTGCGGAAACAAAAAACGCCAATGCCCCGCCCGTTCCGAGTTCAATTCATGCAAAACGAACTCAAAACCGAGCAGTTTTTCATTGACGCCCTTTTTCTTACGTAATCTCAAAACGAATTATCCTTTCAACGAATGATGCGCCTCGTCGACGACGCTTTTTATATCGACAGCTGCCGATGCCGCCGAGTTTTTGTTCAATCGGACGAGATACTCGATGTTGCCTTCCGGACCCTTGATCGGCGAAAAAGTCAATCCGGCGATTGCAAAGCCGAAGCTCCGCGCGGCGTTCACGACATTTTCGATCACCTCGACGTGAACATTCGGCTCGCGAACGACGCCATGCTTGCCGACTTTCTCTCGCCCCGCCTCGAATTGCGGTTTTATCAGCGCGACGACTTCGCCTCCGTCGACGAGCAATTCAAAAACGACAGGCAGGACTTTGTCGAGCGAGATGAACGACACATCAATCGACGCGAACCCGATCGGCTCCGAAAAATTCTGCCGCGTGACGTGGCGAATGTTCGTCCGTTCCATGCAAACGACGCGCGGATCGTTTCGCAATTTCCAATCGAGTTGCCCGTAGCCGACATCGATCGCAAAAACCTTCCGAGCTCCGTGTTGCAACATGCAATCGGAAAAGCCGCCGGTTGACGCGCCGATATCGGCGGCGATTTTGCCCGCGATATCGAGCTTGAAAACGTCGATCGCCTTTTCCAATTTCAGCCCGCCGCGACTGACATAGGGCATGTCATTTCCGAGCAGACGAATTTCGCAATCCGCACGGACGAGCGCGCCCGCCTTGTCGATCTTTTGTTCATCGACGAGGACGTTGCCTGACATGATGAAACGTTTCGCGCGCTCCCGACTGTCGAAAAAATTCCTGTCGACGAGCAAAACATCAAGTCGAATTTTTTTGTTCAACGGCGGCTCCTCAATCAACAAAATAGCGCATGGAAGTTTTTTTCCATTCGCGCGTGGTGTAGAGAATTTGAAACTGCTCGAGCTTGCAGTCGGCGGCGAGTTTTGCAATGATCCGATCGCATTCTTCTCTCGACCTTGCGTGGATCATCGTATACAGATTGTAATTCCAATTGGGCGCGGTATTTCTGTCATAGCAATGCGAAACGGCAGGATTCGCGCTCATCTTTGCGGCAATGTCGTCGAGCGACTCCGGCGGCACCAGCCATGCACAGAGCGCATTCGCCTTAAAGCCCGCCTCCCGATGCCGAAGCACGGCTCCCATTTTGCGGATTTTTTTCGACTCCGCCAATGCCTTGACACGCCCGATAAATTCCTCTTCCGACATTCCGATTTGCTCGGCGAGCACTTTGAACGGCTCCTCGCATAACGGAAAATCGCCTTGCAATGCGCAAATGACGAGCTTGTCGCGCGCGTCGATTTCGGCAATCGAACCTTCGCTCCGCCCGTCAGAGTTTGAATTGCACATTGACTTTATACTTCTTGTTTGATTTTAATCGGATCATGTCGCGCACGCCCTGCAATGCGGAAATTTCGCCGAGAATTTTCTGTTCGATCTCCGGCGAGGGCGTGAGTAACGTGAACCATAAATTGAAATGCCCTTCGCGCTCGTAATTATGCGTGATGCCCGGACAGCGATTGATGAACTCGGCAACGGACTCGATTGCGTGTTGTTCGACCGAGAGTGCCGCGAGCACGCCGTGATATCCGAGTCGCGTCGAGTCGAAAAACGTGCCGATCCGCCGAAGACAGCCCGCCGCTTTGAGTTCGCGAAGCCGATTGAGAACCGTCTGTTCGTCGGTACCGAGCACGCGCGCCATTTCCGCGAACGGATGACTGCAGATCGGAATGTTTGATTGCAACAAATTGAGAAGCGATTTGTCGAAAACGGAAAGCTCGGACATAAAACTCTCCTCCCCGCAAAATTTTCCCTTATTGTAGCAGAGAATTCGCGATTGCGTCAAGCAATTCTGAACGCCCTTCATTTTTTATCGCCGAATACGGAAGGATATCGAGCTCGGGAATGCCGAAGGCGGATTTGATCACGTCGAGTTGTTTCGATTGCGCGGTGCGCGAGATTTTATCGGACTTGGTTGCAATCGGCAGGACGGGGAGATTGTTTTTGACGAGCCAACGAAACATATCGAGATCGGAATCCATGGGCGGATGCCGAATGTCGATCAATTGACAGACGAAAAGCAGTCGATCGCTGTTGAGAAAATACTCTTCGATGAATTTCGACCACGCCGCGCGGCTCGTCTTTGAAACTTTCGCATAGCCGTAGCCGGGCAGATCGACGGTGTAAAAACTTCGTCTCTCGAATTGCGGCTCGTCCTCCGGATTTTCGATCGGGAGCCGAATTTTGAGATCGACTTTGAAGAAATTGATGGTTTGAGTTTTTCCCGGCGTTTGCGAAGTGCGCGCGAGATTTTTTCGGCGGAGCAACGAGTTGATCAGCGACGACTTACCGACATTCGATCGCCCGATAAACGCGATCTCAGGCAATCGAACGTTCGGATATTGCTGTATGCCGACAGCGGAGGTAACGTATTCGCTGCCGGTTACGACAATTCGCTCCTTCATTTGAGCAACGCCGTCTTGAGGACTTCGTCCATGTGCTCGACCGGCACAAATCGTAAACTTTCGCGCACGGCTTCGGGTATGTCTTCGAGGTCGCGCGCATTTTCTTTCGGCAGGATTATCGTCCGCATTCCCTCACGGTACGCCGCCAGAACTTTTTCCTTCAGCCCGCCGATTGGCAACACGTTCCCACGCAAAGTTATTTCGCCCGTCATTGCCACGTCCGAACGCACTTTTCGCTTCGTCAGCGCCGAAATCATCGCCGTCGCCATCGTTATCCCAGCGCTCGGTCCGTCTTTCGGCACCGCGCCTTCCGGTACGTGCACATGAATATCATTTTTCTCGTAGAAATCTTCGTCGAGCTTTAATTCATCGCTCCGGCTCCGAATGTACGTCAAGCCTGCCTGCGCGCTTTCCTGCATTACGTCGCCCAAGTGCCCTGTCAAAATTAATTTGCCCTTGCCTTTCAGCACCAGCGCTTCCGTCGGCAGAATGTCTCCGCCTACTTCCGTCCACGCCATCCCAGTGCTTACGCCGACTTGCGGCTGTTTTTCAGCTTTCGTCTGCAGGGATTTCGGGCGCCCTAAAAATTCGCGCAGATTTTTCGTCGTAATATAAACCGTGCCGTCAAAGCCTTCCACGATTTTCCGCGCCGCTTTCCGGCACACCCGCCCTATCTGCCGCTCAAGTTCGCGTACGCCAGCTTCCCGCGTGTATTCCGCAATTATCGTCTGCAGTACGCCTTTGCCGAACACTACGTCGCCGGACTTCAGCCCGTTCGCTTCTTTCTGCTTACGCGTCAGGTACCGCCGCGCAATTTCCAACTTTTCCTGCTCGGTGTAACTTGAAAGTGTTATCGTTTCCATTCTGTCCCGCAGCGGCTTCGGTATCGTCCCAGCATCGTTCGCCGTCACTATCCACAGCACTTTCGATAAATCAAACGCCGCGTCTACGTAGTGGTCGGTGAACGAATTATTCTGCTCGGGGTCTAACACTTCCAACAAAGCGTCCGCTGGGTCGCCACGGTGGTCGCGTCCGATTTTATCCACTTCATCTAATAAAAACAAAGGATTATTTGTGCCCGCTTTGGTGATATTGCGGATAATGCGTCCCGCCATCGCCCCCAAATAAGTGCGACGATGACCGCGAATTTCACTTTCGTCATGCACACCACCCAACGCCATGCGTACATATTCACGCCCCGTGGCACGAGCGATTGACTCGCCCAACGAGGTTTTACCCACGCCTGGCGGCCCTACCAAACACAAAATTTGACTTTTGACTTTTTCCACCCGTTTTTGCACCGACAAATATTCAACAATGCGTTCTTTGACTTTTTCCAAACCGTAATGGTCAGCGTCCAACACTTGCTGCGCCAAGTTAATATCTTGATTAACTTCGCTTTTTTTATTCCACGGCAAGTCGATTAGGGCTTCAATATAATTTTTCACAATATTGGCTTCGCTGGACGACGGCGGCATTTGTTTGAGTTTTTTCAATTCATTCAAAGCAACTTCTTGCGCTTCGGCACTCATTTGTGCTTGTTTGATTTTGTCTTCTAATAAGTCGTTTTCAGCGCGTTCTTCCTCTTCGCCCAATTCTTTGTGAATGGCTTTGATTTGCTCATTCAGATAATATTCTCGTTGATTTTTATCCATCTGCCGCTTCACTTGACCACGGATTTTTTTCTCCATTTGCGAAATTTCGGTTTCGTTTTCCAAATGTTCTAATCCCGAAAAAGTTGTTGCCGAAAAATACCATTGATTAACGGTTGTAATAGACGGCGGCAAAATAACATTTACAAGTATATGTCGAGGGTTAAACACTTCTATTACGTCAAAAATTCCGTATTCTTTTCCCGTTATCGTTTTTATCCAAATTCTTCTTCCGACATCCGTATTCTGAAAAATATCTTCTCCGGATGAAATTGAACCGCCGCTGATATTAATTTGTTTTGTTTGCAATCCCGAAAAGACAACGGAACTGTCTAAAAAATTACACTCTTTTAATTCTTCTGCAA
>CALGGX010000071.1 GCA_937916025.1 uncultured Selenomonadales bacterium | reverse complement strand
TTATGTGGGCGGAAGTGCAATTATAATGAGATAGAATGGCATCATATAAAACCGAAGTGGTATTCACGAAGTAGAGGACAACCTGTTGACAATAGTTATGAAAATGGATCGCTTTTATGTTTGGAGTGTCATAAATATGTTCATACATTTCCTTACGATTCAGACGAGTATCAGACAATGATGGTTGCAGTTAAGAGTCACAAAAAGCCTTGAGAATTTATTTTCTTAAGGCTTATTTTTTTAATGCAATTTTAATCGGCGTCTAATTGACTTTGCAATTTTGATTGCTTAAGATTTACTCGGAAGGAGTGATTCTTTTTATGAATATCGAAAACTCGACAATAAATACAATACTCAACGGCAGTGATGACAACGATGTGATTTTGAATTGGGCGGGCGGCACGACAATTTTCGGCGGCGCGGGCAATGACACCATTCAAAACAGCACAATTTATCTCCTTGACAATCAATACGGTCATGTGACGATAGATGCGGGTGACGGCGACGATACCGTCAATAATTTCGATCCGCGCGTTTCTATCAATGCGGGAGACGGCAACGACTCTGTCAATATCTGGGATTGGAATGAAGTGACGGTGCGCGGCGGCAAGGGCGATGACATAATCGTTTCGAGCGGCGACGGCAATATTTTCGAGTACGCGAGCGGCGACGGCAATGATCTCATTTTCGGATTTTCCGGCGAAGATATCCTTCGTCTTTCGGACGGCACGACGTATTCGACTCAACGCTCCGGTGCTGATGTGATCGTTTCTGTCGGAAGCGGCTCGATTACTCTCAAAGATATTGCGGATGACGAGGAGCTCAATATTCTCAACGGCACCGTCGAAAGTGTTTCGTTGACAAATCAATCGTTGAATGCGCTGATGCTCGGCTCCGTGTATGACGATACTCTCGTCAATTACGGCAACTTCACGACAATCCGCGCAAACGGCGGCAACGATTATATCATCAACACCACAAGCAATACCGTCGAGGGCGGCTACGGTTTTGTAACGATCGACGGCGGCAGCGGCAATGACACAATCCTTAGCGATGATCCCAATGTTTCGATCAACGGCGGGCGCGGCGATGATTTCATTTACACTCCGGGAAATTACAATTCCATAACCGTCAAGGCGGGTAAAGGCAATGATACTTTGCAGGGCGATGAATCTCTCGTCGGTTCGCGCATTTATCTCTTTGAGTCCGATGACGGCGATGATGTTTTAGTCAATTTCAGCAGTAACGATCTGATTGCGATAACGGACGGCTCGACATATACGGCGGTAACTTACGGCAATGACATCATACTCAATATCGGAAACGGCTCGATTCGACTCGTCAACGGCGTCGAAAGTTCGATCAACTTGCTTGGCGGGCAGAGTGTCAACTCCGGTTCCGATAATATAATTTCGATTGCGAGCGATACCGCAACTCTCAACAGCTCGCGCTCGGATGTGTCGATTCTCGGAAGTGACGCTGACGATTCGATTGTCAATTCGGGGCAAAATGTTTCGATCGCCGAGAGCAACGGCTTCAACACAGTTGTCAATCTCGGTTCGCGCGCAACAATTCAGGGCGGCGACTACGACGACATGCTCGTCAACAACGGCGCAAATGTTTCGATGAGCGGCGGCAACGGCGATGACACGCTGTCGACTTCGGCAAATTCGACTTTAACCGGTGACTTCGGACATGATCTTTTCCGAATCGCGCTCGCCGATTCCGTCAACGGCATTGCCGTCAACATTACGGATTTTTCTTCCGATGACACGCTTGCATTTTTGTCGACAAACACGACCGGTTTCAGCTGTTCGATCGACGGCGGAAACATGTATTTGACTGACAACACCGGATTGATCAATCTGAGTTTCGACGGAACCTCGCTGTTCGGTTCCATTTCCGATGTTTCGGTTGAGTTGCGAAACAACAACGACACTTTGCGCCGGACGACGACGCTCGGCGAGATCACAACGATTGCCTCGAGTGATTCTTCGAGCCTCGACGGCGTCAAGCTCAACAGTTCCGGTAAGACACTGAAGATAAAAACGCCGTTCACCGGAACAATCCGCGCGGCTGACTTCGGAGACAAAGTCAAGACAATCAACGCCGCTTCGGATATATATTCGGTCGAATTGATCGGCAATGATCTCAACAACATCATCAAGGGCTCGAAAGGCGGTTCGACGCTCGACGGCGGCAACGGCAATGATAAGCTCTACGGCGGCAAGGGATCGGATACTTTCATTTATACCTCCGGCAAGGATATTGTTTACAAGTACGAATCGGAGGATCGAATAATTCTCGGCACTTCGATCGACAGCGTCAAAATCAGCGGCAAAAACGTCAAGTTTATGGTCGGCAAAGAATATCTTCAAATCAAAAAAGCCGTCGGCAAAGAAATGACGATCGTCGATGCGGACGGCGTCGAGGCAAAATACATTTTTACGAAGCAGAATTCGGATTTGAATTCCGCGCGGCAGTCGTCGAATGCGCAAGTTTCGACGTCGGAAGAATATTGGTTCGAGCAGGATTCGGACGTTGATCAATTGTCGGCGATCATGTCCGAAGACGCGCCGGTCGATTTGCAATTCGATCAATTGCAAGAGACATTTAAACCGGTTTCGGCGATTGAGCTCGAAAATTCCGCGCGGATTGAACAAAAAAGAAAGGATTGAATTACGATGGCAGAACCTTCATTCGCCATAACAAGCAATGTGATACAGAGCGGAACCGAGGCTGCCGATACGATTTACGTCGGCACGTCAAATTATCCCGTCAATGATGTAACCGTGCGCGCGGGGCTCGGCAATGATTCCGTCAGAAATCAGAACGGAACGAGAACTTACATCGACGCGGGTGCGGGCAATGATCGCATCGATCTCAACAACGGCTCGTTCGGCTCGACAATCAACACCGGATCCGGTAATGACACAATAAGAATTTTTTCGACCGATACCACACATATTATTGCAGGTGCGGGTTCTGCCGACATAAAAATTTGTGCCGATACCGGAATTGTCGTTCGTGCCGAGGGGGAAAGTTACGAGCCCGCGACGTTTTCTTTCGATTACTACAATGCCGCTTCGATTCAAGGCGCGGCGACAATGATCGGCGCGGGCAACGGTGTTTTAACCGGCACAAAAAATTCCGATCTCTTTATCGGCGAATCCGGCGCGAATACCATTGTCAATTACAGCGGGGAAGATACCGTTCGCTTCGCCGTCAACAGAAGTTATGTCAGCGGCGATGATGTTGTGTTGATCGATGCCGTCGGCAACAAACTCACCGTCAAAAACGCAAAGGGGCATGTGTTAAAGGTTCAGTCTTCGGCGTATTCGCAAGTGCAGAATTCGGTTTACGGCGGCGAATATTCGACTTCGCCGAACGACGTGATCAAAACATTTATGAACTCGCTCAACAACACTTCGTTGAGCGGAACGTCGGCATTGAATGAAGCGGTCAGCGCGGCAAGCAACGGACGATATTCGACGATGAGCGCATTGATATCCGCCGCGACTCTCGATTGCAAAAATTACGGCTCCGATACGTTTTTGAAGGATTGTTGCGGAATCGTTCTCGACAATGCGGATACGGGTGCGATCACCGGTTGGGATGCGGGCGGCGAAAAAATCAAAACCGCCGAGTCAATCGTTCCCGAGTCCGGCAGTTTGATCAATTTCAGCGGAGACTCATTCGGTCCGATCGAAGGCTTGACGGTCAAACTCGAAAAATCGTTTTACTCGCTTACGACGGCGCAACAGAAAATTGTTCGCGGATTGTATTCTTGGTGGACCGAGAATGCGCTCGAGCTCATTAAGGACTCTTACGGTGACGAATTTTCTTTTGCCGAGGGCAATGTCAAAAGCTCGGCGAAGACAATCACGCTGAAATTTGCAAACGGAGGCTCATATCTCGCGCAAGTTACGAGCAGTGATGAGGATGGCGATACGTCCGGCGATCTCATGCTTACGATCAACATGAGTTACTACAATTCGATCGACATGAACGATCCGAACGGTTCCGGCAATTATGAAACAGCGGGATATCTCGATCGGACGTTGGCGCATGAATTTACGCATGCGATCATGGCGGCAACGATCAATGATTTCCACAAATTGCCGTCGTATATCAAAGAAGGCATGGCGGAGCTTACACATGGAATTGATGATACTCGCGGCAGTGACATCAAGGCATTGGCAAGCAATTCGACGACATTGAGTCGCGCGCTTGTCGACAGCACCACGCCGCTCGG
>CALGGX010000070.1 GCA_937916025.1 uncultured Selenomonadales bacterium | reverse complement strand
ACTGAAATACCCGCTGGATGTCTGACATCTGCGAAATTGCGAAAATGTACAGCACGAATATCGCCAGCCGCAAAAATCCTTCCGCCAAGTTGAAAATCAGCGGGTCGTCCGTCAGCTCGTGCAGAAATTTCGCCGCGAACGTTGGCACAGCGATAAAAAGCCCGCACGCTACCGCCAGCGCGAAAATTATCGTCAGCGCCAGTTCCGAATCAGAAAGCTGCTCGTCTTCCTCGCCCGCCGCCTGCGCTGAAAATGACAGCGAACGCATTCCCAGCACCAGACTTTCTATCAGCGTCACCGAGCCGCGCAGGAACGGCTTTTTCAAGATCGGATATCGCTCGGCGATCGAGTGCACGGGCTTGACTTCGATCGCGATGTTTCCATTCGGTTCTCGGACGGCGGTGGCGGTTTTGCCGAAGCCGCGCATCATCACGCCTTCGATCACTGCCTGCCCGCCGACGATTGGTTTTTCCATTCGATTGACCTCCTCGAACGACAGTATATCAAATTCCGCAATCGCTTGCAATTTTCTCGATGATGATTGATAATAATCGGCGGGAGGAAGTTTTTTTAATGGGATTGTTTGACAGAATCTCGAAAATGTTCGGGAGAAAAAAGACATCGAACCGCGCGGATTTTCCTCGGCACATGACGGAACTCGATCGCGAGATTTCGGCACTGTATGCGGTGCTGATGGACGTGATGGGCTCGGATCGAATGGTGATCCAAGCCGGCAGAATGGACGCGTTGAGATACATGCGTTCGAGCGACCCGGGCGAGCGAATTTTGGCGTTGAGAAGAATTTTGGAAGAAAATCCGACGCTCGGTCCCGTACCTTCGGCGGCTGAAATTCCTGCAGAACTCGTCCGATTGTCTGAAGACATCGCCGACATCATGGCGCGCCGCAACGTCGAGGACAAGATCGAAAAGAAGATCACCGAAAAACTCGAGCAGGATCACAACGAATACATCAAAGACATTCGCCTGCAGGTCATTCGCGAGGAAAAATCCGAAGACGAATCGCCGCATGATCGGCAGAAGCGCGAGGAGCTCGAAAAACTCGACAGCGTGAAGTTGACGCAAGCCGTCATGGAATTGCTCCGCCCGTCTTCGCTTGATGAAATTGTCGGGCAACAGCGCGCGGTCAAAGCCTTGCGCTCGAAACTCTCTTCGCCGTATCCTCAGCATTTGCTGTTGTACGGACCGCCGGGCGTGGGCAAAACGACCGCCGCGCGGCTCGTGCTCGAAGCGGTACGCGGCAAAAGTCCTTCGCCGTTCGCGTCCGATGCTCCGTTTGTCGAAACGGACGGCACGACATTGCGATGGGATCCGCGCGACGTGACCAATCCGTTGCTCGGCTCGGTGCATGATCCGATCTATCAGGGCGCGCAACGAGCCTTGGCGGAGATCGGAGTGCCGGAGCCGAAGCCCGGGCTCGTAACGGAAGCGCACGGCGGCATTCTTTTCATCGATGAGATCGGCGAAATGGATTTGATGTTGCAAAACAAGTTGTTGAAAGTGCTCGAAGACAAGCGCGCGTATTTCGAGTCTTCGTATTATGATCCGACCGATGATCGGGTTCCGGCGTATATAAAGATGCTGTTTGACAAAGGTGCGCCGGCGGATTTTGTCTTGATCGGAGCGACGACGCGCGACGCGGGCTCGATCAATCCGGCGTTGAGATCGCGCTGCGCGGAGATTTATTTCGAGCCGCTGACTCCGACGAACATCGTCGACATCATCCGAAACGCCGCGCGGCGATTGAAAGTCAAACTCGCGGACGGAGTTGCCGAGACGATCAGCGAATACACGATCGAAGGGCGCAAAGCGATCAACATTCTCGCGGACGCATACAGTCTCGCGTTGGAACAAAATCGACTTGCCGACGGCGGAAAGATCAGTTTGATCAAACGCGAGATCACAATCGAAAAGCAACACATTTACGAAGTGACGCAAGTAAGTCGGCTGTTTCAATACGTCACGAAGAAGGCGAATTCCGGCGCGGAAGTCGGACATATATTCGGCTTGGGCGTGTCGGGATTTCTCGGCTCGGTTATCGAGATCGAGGCGATTGCCTTCGACGCCAATGAAAAAGGCAAGGGCACGGTGCGTTTCAATGAAACGGCACCG
>CALGGX010000069.1 GCA_937916025.1 uncultured Selenomonadales bacterium | reverse complement strand
ATTTCTCACCATTTCAAGCATCTTCTGTTCGCGCCCCTCGGCAATTCCTTTGGCAATTCCTTCGCTGCGACCTTCGGCAATTCCTTCGGCGCGCCCTTCGGCAATTCCTTCGGCGCGACCTTCGGCACGCCCTTCTGCACGTCCGCGTTCCATTGCATATTTTTGAATTGCCGCACGTTCTTCATCCGCATTGTACTCAAACCAATACATAGCTGTCAAATCTTTCAGCTCAAGCATCGACGGCGTTGCGAATTTGTTGCTCTGTCCAGCCTGTTGCCTTGCTGATGAGCTCTGTCGTTGCACCTGCTTTAACGAAATTTCTCACCATTTCAAGCATCTTCTGTTCGCGCCCCTCGGCAATTCCTTTGGCAATTCCTTCGCTGCGACCTTCGGCAATTCCTTCGGCGCGCCCTTCGGCAATTCCTTCGGCGCGACCTTCGGCACGCCCTTCTGCACGTCCGCGTTCCATTGCATATTTTTGAATCGCCGCACGCTCTTCATCCGCATTGTACTCAAACCAATACATATTCATCACATCCTTTACATTTCGCTGCAAATACTCGCCCATCACGTTCCTGCCAATGCAGTAGTCAACCGCCTCGCGTATCGCATCTTCCAACGGCATTTTCTTCCGATGCCGATTGCTCTCCACGCGATCCACGAACGTGCAGTAATTATTCAGAGACTCGCTCCGCTCGATCAGTTCGCGATTATTCCCCGCGTTGACATTAATGAATTGCACTTTTAACTCGATGTTCGGACTGTTGTTGAATGCCTCCGACAAACGCATCTCCCGACGCTCAGGTGCGTTGCGCCGTCCGTTATATATGACGAAAAACTCCGGTGCAAGATATGGAATCAACGGCTCGTTGTAAAAACGTTTCTCATCATCCACGCCGCGTTTCAACAACTCTGTCAAGTAAAACAACATACGCAACGGCATGTTCTCATTCAGCGTACTCTGATGTTCGATCAGAATGAGCAACCGATTTTGAAACACGCACGAAATGTCGTTTTTGACTGCGCTGAAAAATAACCCTTCAAGAGTGTTGAGCTCGATTTCGTCCGGATCATTGCAATCCGTGCCGAGCAACGCATTGATCAACGACAGCAATCGACGCTTGTCTTCAGTAAAGTAGTGCCGAAACAGCGAGTCGCGATATTTCTGTTCCGCCATCAAACCGCCTCCTGCAATTTCATTCGACGCCGCAAGATCATTTCTTTCGCGACCGCCAACATCAATTTAATGCGATTGAGCTGATTGACTTCGCTGGAGCCTGCATCGCAATCGATCGCGACGATATTCGCGCCTTCATACGCCGCGCGGAGCTCATGCATGACGCCCTTGCCCGTGATGTGATTCGGCAGGCAACCGAACGGTTGAAGGCAAACGACATTGTTGACGCCTTCCTCGATCAGTTTGACCATCTCGCCCGTCAAAAACCAGCCCTCGCCCGCCATGTTGCCGACGCTTACATGTCGAGACGCCAGTCGAGCCGTCTCTTTGATCGAGTGCGGCGCGCGGAAGTGTTTGCTCTTTTCGAGTGCCGACTTCATCGGGCGGCGGAAAAATTCGAGCAGTTGAATGAAAATCTCCGCCCAAAACCGATCTTTGCGACTGCCGTCAAGCAATTGACGCTTTGCAATCGCATCATACGCGATATACAGGAAGAAGTCGACGAAGTCCGGCATAACGACTTCCGCGCCTTCCGACATCAGCACCTGCTCGAGTTGATTGTTTGCGATCGGATGGTATTTGACGAGAATCTCGCCGACAATGCCGACCTTCGGCTTGATCAAATTCTCGTCGATCGGAATCGCATCGAATTGCCGAACGATCTCCTTGATCAATCGCCGATACGTCAAATAATTGCCTTCGAGCAGATCAGCCTTCGCCTGCACCATGAACTCGTCAAACAGCCGCGCGGATTCTCCCCGTCGCAATTCGTAAGGCTCCATGCGATTGCGGACATTCATCAAGAGATCGCCGTAGACTGCCGATTTGATTGCGTCGATCAAACACTCGCGGCTCAACTCGAACGAGTCGGTCTCGTCAGGCAGTCCCCAACACGCAAACACCGGAACACGCTCGAAACCGGCGTACTTCAATGCGCGCCGCAAGACGCTGATGTAATTCGTCGCTCGACACGCGCCGCACGTCTGAAAGAGTATGATCGACGTGTGCTCGGGATCGCAACGCCCGCTCATCAATTCCGATATCAATTGCCCGATCACGACGATTGCGGGGTAGCACATATCATTGTTGACATAGCGCAAGCCGATATCGATGGCGGCTTTGTCCGGCATATCCGGCACGACGACTCGGTAATTGTGTTTGTTTAGAACCGTCGACAGCAAATCGAAATGGATTGGAGCCATTTGCGGCGCGAGGATTGTATGCGTCTTTTGACATTCGGCGGTGAAGCGCGGACGATCGATCGTTGTGACTTCGTGATAAGAAATTTCCTCGCGATGCTTGAGCGCGGCGAGCAGAGAACGCAATCGAATGCGCGCGGCTCCGAGATTGGAAACTTCGTCGAGCTTGATCATGGTATAAATTCGATCGTGCTTCTCGAGAATTTCTTTGACTTGATCGGTCGTCAAGGCATCGAGCCCGCACCCGAAAGACGAGAGTTGTATCAGAGTGAGTTGCGGATTTTCCGCCGCGACTTGCGCCGCGTGATACAGCCGCGCGTGATAGCTCCATTGATTGACGACCGAGAGTTTAGGTGATTTTATCGGCAGGTGATACACGGCGTCTTCGGTGATAATCGGCAATTTGTATGATTGGATCATCTCGGGAATGCCGTGATTGATCTCGGGATCGATGTGATACGGTCGCCCGATAAGCAGAATTGCATGCTCGCCGGTCGATTGAATGCGCTCGAGAATCTTCTCGCCGTACGACTCGACATCGCGCCGATATTTTTCCAATTCGTCATAACCCGCGCGGACGGCTTCGTCGATCTGCTTCCGATCGATCGACGGAAATTCCTCGGCGAGGCGTTTCGACAATTTCTTCATGTCCGAAACCGGCAGGAACGGTTGAATGAATTTCACGTCGCGCTCGCGAAGAATATCCATGTTGCCGCGAATGTTTTCGGCATAAGACGCCACGATCGGGCAATTGTAATAATTGTCGGAGCGCGTGTCGAAATTGTACGGCTCGCACGGGTAAAAAATCGTCCGCACGCCGCGCTCGATCAAGTCCATGATATGCCCGTGCGCGAGTTTTGCCGGATAACAGAGCGAGTCGCTCGGTACTGTCGACATGCCTTTGTAATACAGTTCCGCACTCGACTTGCCGCTCAATTCGACGCGATATCCCAGCCGAGTGAAAAACGTAAACCAAAACGGATAATCTTCATACATATTGAGCGTTCTCGGCAATCCGATCACTCCGCGCGGAGCATTTTCAATCGCGAGCGGCTCGTAATCGAACACGCGCTTGTATTTGTATGCGAAGGCGTTCGGCACGTCGGACTCGGTGATCGGTTTGCCGCCCGCGCCGCGCTCGCATCGATTGCCGGTAAAATACTTGCCGCCGTCGGGGAATGTCTGACGCGTGATCAGACTCTTGTTGCCGCAACCTTTGCAACGATACG
>CALGGX010000068.1 GCA_937916025.1 uncultured Selenomonadales bacterium | reverse complement strand
GTGCGCTTCGGAATATATACGCGGCGGCGTCGACGGAATATCCGATCTCGATCTATTACGCTTACAAGCAGGACGACTCGAGTGCGGACGACGAGCGATTGTCGGTCGGTTGGGAGACGATGCTCCGCGCGATCATCGATGCCGGTTTCATCATCACCGGCACTCTTCCGATGCGAACGGAATTGACGACGGCGTTGAAAGCAACACGAAACGCGCTGTCGACTTCAATCGTGATCGTGTGTCGAAAACAGTCGGAGCCGAAGCCGTCGTGCATGTACAATAAATTCATGTCCGTTTTGAGCCGCGAGCTCGAGCCGCGCCTCGTCAAACTGCAGGCGTCAAACCTGTTGCCGACGGACATGGCGCAGGCGGCAATCGGTCCCGGCATGGAGATATATTCGCGGTACTCGGAAGTCTTGCGCTCAAACGGCGAGCGGCTGAACATCCGCGACGCGCTGATCATGATCAATCGCGCGCTCGACGATTTTCTCGGCAAGCAGGACAGCGATCTCGATGACGAGTCAAAGTTCTGCCTCGAATTGTACAAGCAGGCGGAGTTCGGCGAGATCAAATTCGGCGATGCGCAAGTGCTCGCCACGGCGAAAAACGTGTCGTTGACGCGAATGAAGGAGCGCGGGATAATCGAGTCGGGTCGCGGGTTGGTGCGGCTGTTGACGCGCGAAGAGTTGAAAGACAACATCGACGCCGGTATCTGGGTATTGACGCAACGCGTGATGTATTGGGTTACGGAAGAAGGCTCGGCAAAATGCGCGGCAATCCTGCTCGAGCACGAAGCAAAAAAAGATTTGGTTAAACGACTGGCGTATCGGTTGTATAATATATCGGAGCGACGCAAACACGCGGACGAGGCACTCTGTTGCAGTCGACCGGTGGAGTCGTGGCATCTGATCGAGAGTGAGTTGCTCCGATTGAAGAATCGGACGGGGCAGCTCGAATTGCGGGAGGCGAATGACGATGTTGACGATTGACGAGATCAAAGCGCGTGTGACGCCGATTTGCGAAAAGTACAAGATCGATCGAATGTGGTTGTTCGGTTCGTATGCGCGCGGGGATGCGGATGAGAAGTCGGACGTCGATCTGTGCATTGAAGGTGGCGATTGGAAAATTGAACCGTGGGCGTTCGGCGGAATGTGTTGCGCGCTCGAAGATTCGCCGGGTTTGCCGTTCGATTTGATAACGCGCAGGTCGCTCACCAAGAGATTTTTGCGAAATATGAAAGACGACGAGGTGCTGATCTATGAACGGCGTTAAACGCAATGTTGAAGTGCTGTCTCATATCGTCAAATATTGCGAGAAACTCACGTATAACGTCAAAGTTGTCGACGGCGATTACAATAAATTCATCGACAAAGAGCACAACACTATTGATATGCGCAATCGAATGGCGCACGGCTATGAGGAGATCGATGTAATTGTTTTGCGGACTGCATTGCTCGAAGATATCCCGATTTTGAATGAACGGTGCCGCGTCATGTTGCGCGCGCTCGACTCGATGGCGGAGGCAAGATTGCGCGCGGCTCTTGAAATTGAAACGACGATTTACGATCCGATCGAGCGGAGGGATTGACATGGCAGAAAATTTGCCGGGTTGGAGAGACGTAATGCGTCCGATCGACGCCGTGATCAACGGCGAGTTTCGGAAATCGGAGTTGGCGGCGGATTTGGCGCAAGTCGTAAAAGGCAAAAGCGAGTTTTCGGAATATCAAGATGCGACGGAGTTCTTCGCGCGAACATACATGACGTCGGGCTTGAAGCGGCTGTTGACGGAAGCGATCAATCGGTTGGTGAAAGGCAACGGCGAGCCGGTGATCGAAGTGAAAACGGCATTCGGCGGCGGCAAAACTCACTCGATGATGGCGTTGTATCATCTCTTCAATCGGAAATACGATCCGAATACCGTCGATGAGCAGGTGCAATCGCTGATGGTTGAAACACAAACGCGCCCGTTGCCCGACGACATCAGAACGGCAACGGCGGTCGGCACGGATATCAACACGTTGCGCTCGACAGAGATCGGCGGGCGCGAGGTGCATACGCTGATGGGCGGAATTTGCCTGCAACTTGCATTGGCGGCAGAGCGAATCGAGCTTTTCGACAGACTGATAAAGCGCAATGACGAGCACGGAGTTTCGACGGGCGTGTCGGATTTGCGCGAGTTCCTCGACGGTTGCGGCAGATGTTTGATCTTGCTCGACGAGCTTGCATTGTACGGAGTGAAGTTGTTTGGAAGCGCAAATCGCGTGCCGTATGATCAATTCATCGCCTTTCTGCAGGAATTGACGGAAGCGGTGCAAACGAGTCGATATTCAATGTTGGTGGTGACGCTTCCGCAATCGGATACCGAGCTCGGCAAAAGCGAAGGCGGGCGGGAAGTACTTCAAACGATCGAGCATCGCTTCGGACGGTTGCAATCGATTTGGACGCCGGTCGGAGCGCAAGAGAGCTTCGAGATCGTTCGGCGGCGATTGTTTAATCCGATATACTCGGAGAAATCGCGAGATAAAGTCTGCAAGGCGTTTTCGGAAATGTACGGCTCGAAAAAAATTTTTCCTTCCGAGGCGAAGTCGAAACAATACGCGGAGCGATTGCGCGCGTGCTATCCGATCCATCCGCAAGTGTTTGATCTGCTCTACGGCAAGTGGGCGACGATCG
>CALGGX010000067.1 GCA_937916025.1 uncultured Selenomonadales bacterium | reverse complement strand
TGGAGCACTAGCTCCATATATTGAAGAACATCCTGTTGCATTAGCAATAATTAAATTATCATTAAATAATTGTGTTAGATTTTTAATATATGCCGTTTCCCCGCAACCAGCACAAGCTCCAGAATATTCAAATTTTGGTTCACGAAATTTATCCGAAAACACGTATCAAATGACGCGGAATTTAATATTTTCTCGGTATTTGGTGATCATCGCCTTGTTCGCCGGTCGAAACTCCCGCGGAAAATTTTTTGGACCGGAGAGGACTGCATCATTCGTCCAAGTTTTAGAAATTACAGTGATTACTGCTTGGACAGTGTCGATTTGGCTGTTGGTTTTGAGAAATTTAATGCTTCAAACTGTCTGCGTGTTCCATTGGGCTTAATATTTCGGTTGGGTAACTTAGATCTAGATATAACCGAGCTTGAAAGAAGTATTGCTGAGATCAATGCCGCGCGCAATACTAAAAGATATGAGTGTGTCGTGATCAACAGCCACGATTTTTGGAATACACGCACACCAATTTATAATTTGCTCAAAAATGTACTCGAAATAAAATGCGCAGGTAAATGGAATCGTAATACTGATGAATTGCAGACGTTATACAATAACGACAAATGCAAATACGTGAACGAATTTATGTTTAACATCTGCCCTGAAAACGTTAATAAATTTAATTATGTCACGGAAAAATTATTCGACGCGTTTATTGCAGGTTCCATTCCAATCTATTACGGCTCCGATAATCGCCCCGAGCCCGGCATCATCAATCCGAGTGCCGTACTGTTTTTCGATCCGAAGTCGGATAATGCCGAGCTCGTCAAAGAAGTGCGGCGATTGAAGTCCGACGACGCTTATTACGACAAATTCATGCGGCAGGAAAAATTATTCGCCAAGCCCGCCGTCGAGTTCATTCAATCTACACTCGAAGAACTCGCACGGAGGTTGCGCGAAATGCTCTGAGGAGTTGATCATCATGACCGAAGTTGCTGAAATTAATGCCGACATCGACGACGATTGGTTTGAAATCATTGAAGGCGTGAAAATCATGGCACCATCAGCCGGAGGGAGTCACAATTTTGTTGCAGGAAGACTGTTTTCCGCTTTGGATCGGTACATCGACGACAATGAGCTCAATGCGGTCGCGATCCTCGATGTTGACGTTTATCTGCCCGACGGCAATATCTTCCGCCCCGATCTCTGCGTTATCACCGATCCGAAACTTATCGGTAAAGACGACAAGGTTCATGGTGCGCCCGCACTCTGCATCGAAGTTCTCTCGCGTTCGACTGCCAATCGCGATCTCGGCATCAAAATGCAACTCTACGCCAAGAACGGCGTCCGCGAGTATTGGATCGTCAATCGCCCTTCCAAAGCTATCCTCGTCTACAAACTGAACGGCGATCGTTACGAACTCGATGGCGTGTATCAATCACCGTCCGAAACCGAGCTCGCGGAAATGACTGACGAAGAACGCGCCGAAATCAAAACCGAAA
>CALGGX010000066.1 GCA_937916025.1 uncultured Selenomonadales bacterium | reverse complement strand
CCGATCAAATTCTTCCCGAGCTCGTGATTGCCGGCGGTCTTGCCGCCGACGCTCGAGTCGACTTGGGCGAGGAGCGTTGTGGGGATTTGAATGAACGGCACGCCGCGCAGGTAAGTGGCGGCGACAAAGCCGGTGAGATCGCCGATAACTCCGCCGCCGAGCGCGATGATCGGCGACTTGCGATCAAGTCCGTCTTCGATTGCGGCAGTGTAAATGTCTTGCGCGCTCGACAGACTTTTGGAAGTTTCACCGGCAGGAATGACGATAACGCGGAGGTCGAGTCCCGCCGCGCGGAGTTGAGTAGCGATCCGATCGCCGAACATCGTTTCGACATTGGAATCGGTGACGAGCAAGGACTTATGCGAGAAGTTCTGTTTGGAAACGAAATTGCGGAGCTCGCCTTCAATGCGATTGTCGATGATGATCTCGTAAGAATTTTTGCCGAGATCGACGGTAATATTTTTCATATGTCTCTACTCCTGAAGAATTTGATGATGTTTTCGACGAGCTCAAGCGGCGACCAATCCGTGGTGTCGACAAAGTAATCGGCTTGGCTGTAAAATTGCCGACGTTCGGCGAGGAGTTTTTCGATGGCGGCGCGTCGATCGCCTTGCGATTGATGCGTGTTGTCGAGCACCGGACGCTCGCCTTTCATTTCAGTCCGCTTGAGAAGCTCGTCAACCGAAGTCGTAAGGCAGATCATAATTCCATGTTCTTTCAGCAATTGAACATTACGCGCGTCTTTGACGGTTCCGCCGCCGGTTGCTATGACGATGCCGTGACGTTTGGAGACTTCTTCGACGGCGTCTCGCTCGAGCTTTCGGAAATGCGCTTCGCCGTGCAGTGCAAAGATGTCGGGAATTTTCATGGCGGCATCGGCTTCGATTTTCTGATCGAGATCGACGAACGCGCAACCGAGTTTTGCGGCGAGCATCTTGCCGAGGCTCGTCTTGCCGGTTCCCATAAATCCGATCAGGACGAGATTATTTTTCACTGAAGTCACTCCTCTCTTGACCGCAAAGTTTATAACACAAATCGGCTCGCAAATCAAGCGTATAAAAATGCTTGCAAACCGTCGGCGGCTGTGATATCATACAATTGTAATTCGCGAATACGATACCGCGTCGACACGCGGGAGTTCATGCCCGCCGATTTGGAGGCACTTTTGAAGCGGGAAGTCGTTTAAGACATGTCGAATTTGCCGAGCATAGCAAAAAAAATCCCCGGCAGATCTGCTAAATCTGTCGGGGATTCTCGTGCCTTCGGCACATTGTGCCTCCATGTCAATTAAAGAGCTTGACAATGACGGCAGCAATTTTGTATGCGGCTTCCGCGACGATGGTCGCGATTTCGACTGCCGCTTCCAACAAATTGCCGAGCATAGCTCTCACCTCCTTCCACTCGGAGGCTGACGTGAATTATATCAGGCACGTGATCGAGCGTCAATAAAATCGTTGACACCGACACGAATGTTTGTTAAACTATGCTGGCAATCGGGGCATAGCGCAGTTTGGTCAGCGCACCTGCCTTGGGAGCAGGGGGTCGTGTGTTCAAATCACACTGCTCCGACCATTATCAACATGCGCCCGTAGCTCAGTCGGATAGAGCAACGGCCTTCTAAGCCGTGGGTCGCGCGTTCGAGTCGCGCCGGGCGTACCAATCATAATGTTGTTTTTTATCGGCGGAGGGGATCATTTTTGTTTGACACATTGATTAATAGGGATATTGCAAAAAATCAATTTTTCTTCATCGACTCATCTGAAGATGTTCTTAACCGAGTTCAGACGCATCTGTACGGGTATTATGTAGATGAAAGCGGCGTTATTGACGGCAAGACATCCGATAAATTCGATTTTATCGAAGATAAGCATTACGGCGGTTCATATGTTTTTGTTCGTCGTTCTGAAAATGCAATTGAAGTGATGCAAGATTATAGTGGAACCTACGGCTTATTTTTATTCCGAAAAGACAATTATTGGGCAATTTCAAACTCGTTCGTTTTGCTTGTCGACAAAATTAAAACGCGATACACGTTGACTCTTAATGAAGATTACGCAGGGGCTTCTTTGTTTTTTGATATGAGTCATCAATTATCACTTAACGAGACGTTTATCACAGAAATTGAGCTTCTGCCGCGAATTTTCAAGGTCATCATCGATTTGAATTCGAAGCAACTCGAACTCGAAATGATAAAATACGATGATTTTTCCGTACCGATCGATTCTGCTGAAGGTATTAGCATCTTGGATAATTGGGCACGTAAGTGGATTAATATCATAAACAGTTTTGATAAATCGGGAGAAGCTGTTTTACCGTTACAAGTTGACTTGAGCGGAGGCTTCGATAGCAGGCTTACATTTGCTCTTTTCACTATTTCCGGACTTGATTTGAATAGAATCAAAGTGTATTCACATTTGAATTTTCACGGTGGCGAAGCCGCAAGACGCGGATTGCGTGAAGATTATGCAATTGCTTCCGAAATAGCAAAATTTTATGGTTTTACTTTGAATAACCAAGCATGTGTTCCGAAAACACGCCCGATGTCACCAAAAGATATCATCAGCATTTTTTTTAATGCGAAACTTGGATTTCATGAAGTCGTGTTTGCAGAGAGTGATTATTGGGAGACGCCATTTTATCGTTTTGGCGGAGCTGGTGGCGAAACGCTTCGGAAATATTATGAAGAAGACAATCCTCAAAATTTCATCAAAAACAAAATGTTACTTGCCGCCGGATGCAAAACTTCCGACATGGCTCCTTGTATCAATAGAGTTTTACAGCGTACTTTCGATAATCTCGAAAAGTATTTCGACAAAGACGTAAATATGGGCGAACTTCGTTTGATTCGCTTTTACAAAGAAGTTGGCAGTCGAAATCACTTCGGACGCTGTATGGTTGAAGCTTATCCTTCCAATAAATTTTATATGTCGCCGCTTTCGGATTATGACATCAGTAAAATCAAAATGCTGTCAGAAACAAATGCCGATGCATTTTTGCTGTTTGCACTGGTTCTCGTCCGCTATCAAAAAGAATTGCTGAATTTCCGTTTTCAAGGCGGACGTTCATATCGGCGTGAAACACTCGAAGAGGCAGAACGGATTAATGCGAAATACCCGCTTCCTGCAGATCTAATTCGTCCGCGACGACATTCATCGGTTGCGATCCCCATAGTTGAGGAAAAGTTTACTCCGACGAAAGAAAATACTCCGATGAAATATACGGAAGAAATTTTGTTTCAAATCTTCAAATCACCTGAGTTTAAATCCGCATTCACCGAGCATTTCACAGAGGAACTTTATGTTACAGCATTAAATTTCGCTAATAATCGAAAGGAATTTGTAGAAAAATTCAAATTGATAAATCCGATTATTGCAGTTACAAAGATGTTGATGGATACAAAAATCAGTCGCTATCTTACGCAAGGTATTGAAGAAGAAACTGCAGAATATAATCGCAATCGTGAGAGACAAGCGGAAATGCAGAGCAAGAAGATTTCGCTGTTGCTGGAACTCTTTCAAACCGCGCGGATTGAATTTGTCAACAGTGCCAACCGCAAAGCCGAGTTCGGCATCGCCTCGCTCGATGAAAGTGTGCCCGTCTACTCGCTGATGGGAGTCGGCGGAGTTCAATCCGGATATATGTTGCGGAGCTCCGCGAAACATCTGAAGGTTCGCCTGCAATCACAGCGCGATGATAATCTCGTGATCGTATTGCGCGGCAACGGTTTGAGCGGAAAAAACAATGAGTTCATTTCTCTGCCTGTCGATTTTACGTATTTGTCGATTAACGGGCAGTCGGTTTTCCCCGATAAAGTCGTCACGGCGCACTTCAACAATCCGTGCGCAATCAATTTCCGAGTACAACGCGGCGTGATTTATGAATTTGATATTCGTTGGAATGTGCATGGCTACAGCGATGAAGAGTTCATGAAACTTCTCGATACGGCTTGGAAAGACAAATTGATTTATAATTACGTTTGACATTTGAAATTTGAAATATAAACGGCGGCGAGGCAAGGCTTCGCCGTTATTTATTGAAAGGAAGATCTATTTGTCGCTCGTCAATGAAATAAATCGACGACGGACGTTTGCGATCATCTCGCATCCCGACGCCGGTAAAACCACCCTCACCGAAAAACTCCTCCTCTACGGCGGCGCAATTCACCTTGCCGGTTCGATCAAAGCGCGCAAGGCGCAACGTCACGCCGTTTCCGATTGGATGGAAATTGAAAAACAGCGCGGCATTTCCGTTACCAGCTCCGTTCTGCAATTCGATTATGCCGATTGCCGCATCAACATTCTCGACACGCCCGGGCATCAGGATTTCAGCGAAGACACGTATCGGACGCTGATGGCGGTCGACAGCGCGGTAATGGTGATCGACGCGGCGAAAGGCGTCGAAGCGCAGACGAAGAAACTCTTCAAAGTCTGTCGACAACGCCGAATTCCGATTTTTACTTTCGTCAACAAACTCGATCGCTACGGAAAAATTCCGCTCGATCTGATCGACGAGATCGAAAACGTCCTCGGCATTCGCGCTTATCCCATGAATTGGCCGGTCGGCATTGACGGACAGTATCTCGGCGTCTTCGATCGACAAAAAAATCAGATCGAGTTGTTTGCCGAAGATACGACGCACGGACAGCTCGAACGTATCAGCGAGATATTTGCCGTCGATGATCCGAAAATGCTCGCGCGTATCGGTCAGGACACTTTCGACAATCTTCAGGACGATTTGATGTTGCTCGACGAGGCGGGAGAATCTTTCGATCGGGCAAAAATTGATGCCGGTGATCTCACACCGGTTTTTTTCGGTTCCGCAATGACGAATTTCGGCGTCCGAAACTTTTTGGAAGAATACCTTCGACTGGCAC
>CALGGX010000065.1 GCA_937916025.1 uncultured Selenomonadales bacterium | reverse complement strand
GAAACATTGCGGCTCGGCGGAAGATTATCTCGCGGCGTTGACTGTTTTCGCCGAAGCGAGCGAGACGAACTCGGACGAGATCGAAAACTTTTTCCGCGCGGAGGATTGGAAGAATTACACGACGAAAGTCCACGCGTTGAAGTCAACCGCGCGAGTGATCGGAGCCGCGGAATTATCCGAGCGCGCGCGTCGATTGGAAGATGCGGGCAATTCCGGTCGCGTCGAGGCTATCGCCGAAGAGACGGAGCCGTTGCTCGAAGTGTATCGCTCATTCGCCGAGAAATTATCGCCGTTGATCAAAAGTGCGGACGATGATGCGGATAAGCCGTTGATCGGAGACGACGAATTGCTCGAAGCGATCGAGACGTTGCGAGAAGTTTCGGCGTCATTCGATTACGACAGCGTGATGTTCGTGCTCGAGTCGCTCGGCGAATACCGATTGCCGGACGAAGAAGCCGCGCGGATTAAGGCAATCAAAGCCGCCGTCGCGCAACTCGATTGGGATAAAGTCAATCTGCTTCTCAAGACGGAGAGAGGGAACGACAATGAATAAAACCAATGAAGACGCAATCAAACTCTTCGACCGTGAGAGCAAATTCATTCGCGGGCTTACCGTACGAACGGTGATCGAATTTCTGATCATCGCGTTGATTATGGCAGGAATCGGTTGGCTCATTCATTGCAAGATCACGTATTTCCTGAACAAGGCAATGGAACGTTCCGTCGTCCGACATATCGCCACGTACTCGACGATGCTCCAAAATCAATTCGAGCGCGAGCTCCGCGATTTGAGTCTCGGAGCGCACATGGCTTCGAGCGGACGTACCGATATCAGTTCGCTGGTCGAAGTTTCAAAATTGTACGGAGCTTCCGGACCGCGCACGGGAGTGGTTTCAAGCAGCGGCAAAAATATTGTCGGCACTCCTCTTTCGCGTGAAGAACTGGAGCAAATTGAAGATGTCTTTGAAGATCAAAACGTCGTCACTTACATCAAATATAAAGGCTTGCTGTTTGCCGTGCCGCTCCGGGTGCCGGGCGAAGGTACCTGCGCGTATTATGAACTCTATCCGAATGAGTATCTGCCGACGGCATTGCATGTTGTAAGTTATGACGGCGAAGGACGAATGACGCTCGCATACAAGTCCGGCGATTGGGTTGAGATCACCGGCAGAACCAATCACGATGACGAATACGATTCGCTGTATCTGATAAAGGAGTTTCGCGACAAATTCAAGCAGGAAGTCATTGACGGCATTGCGGAGAACGGACGTGCCGTCAGTCAATTCGAGTACAACGGCAAGACTTACATCACTTACGGCGCGTATGCTTACAACAAGGACTTCATCATCTTCGGCTGTGTGGTGCGCGAGGCGGTGGCGGTCGGCATCGATTACGTCCATCTCGTAATGCTCGGCATTTTCGGCTTGATGTTGATCATTCTCTTCGGCATCGGGCGATATCTGTTAAAGAGCGTCGAGAATGAAGAATTGCAACGCAAAAAACTCCTCGCCGATCGATCCAATCAAATGAAGTCCGAATTCCTGTCAAACATGTCGCATGAAATTCGCACGCCGATCAATGCAATTCTCGGAATGGACGAGATGATCCTTCGCGAGTCGCGAGACAAAAACATTCTCGAGTACGCCGAAAATCTCCGAAATGCCGGAAACAATCTCCTCGGGCTCGTCAACGACATTCTCGATTTTTCAAAGATCGAAGCCGGCAAGATGGAGATCATCGACGTCGATTATCAACTGAGCTCGCTGTTGAATGATCTCGTCAACATGATCAACACGCGCGCGGATAAGAAGGGCTTGAAATTCATTGCCAATGCCGATCACAATCTGCCGTCGATGTTGCACGGCGACGAGATTCGCCTCAAACAGATCGTCACAAACATTTTGACCAACGCCGTCAAATATACGGAAAAAGGTTCTGTCACGTTGACCGTCAACTTCGAGAAGACAGCCGACGACAAAATTCTGTTGCGGTTTGCAGTCAAGGACACGGGCATCGGCATCAAAGAAGAAGATATTCCGAAACTGTTCAGCGCATTCGAGCGCATTGAAGAAAAACGCAATCGGACGATCGAAGGCACGGGACTCGGAATGAACATCACGCAACAGTTGCTCCGATTGATGAACACGAAGCTCGACGTACAGAGTGTTTACGGGCAGGGCTCGACGTTCGGCTTCACGGTGGAGCAGGGTGTGGTGAATTGGGAGCCGCTCGGCGATTTTGAAGAGGCGTTTCGCTCTTCGATCTCGCAACACAAACAGTATCAAGAAAAATTCACCGCGCCGCTGGCGAGAATTCTCGTCGTCGACGATACGGTGATGAATTTGACTGTTGTCAAGGGCTTGCTGAAGCAGACGAAGATCAAAATCGTAACGGCGGATTCCGGCTACAAATGTCTGGAGTTGGCGGCGAAAGAGAAATACGACATCATCTTCCTCGACCATCGAATGCCCGGCATGGACGGCATCGAGACATTGAAAGAAATGCGTTCGATCAAACCTTCGCCGAACGAAAACACGCCGGTGATCGCGTTGACGGCAAACGCAATCAGCGGCGCGCGGGAACAATATCTTGCGGCGGGGTTCGAGGGCTATCTCAGCAAACCGATTGATCCGAACGCGCTCGAAACAACAATTGCGAAATTCCTGCCGTCATGGAAAATCGAGTCGGCATCGGCAAAATCCGAATCGGAAGAAGCAGTCGAAGAGTCGATCGAGTTGCCGGATTGGTTGACGGCAATCAAAGAGATCAATGTTCGGGACGGCGTCAAGCATTGCGGCTCGGAAGAAGATTATCTCGCGGCATTGACGGTTTTCGCCGAGGCGATTGCTCCGAACTCGGACGAGATCGAAAAATTCTTCCGCGCGGAGGATTGGAAGAATTACACGACGAAAGTTCACGCGCTGAAGTCAACCGCGAGAGTGATCGGAGCAAACGAATTGTCGGAGCGCGCCAAACAAATGGAAGATGCGGGCAATGCAGGCAATGTGGAATTGATCCGCGAGGCAACCGAGCCGCTGTTGAAACTGTATCGATCCTTTTCGGAAAAATTATCGCCGCTGATCAAACAGCCGGAAGCGGACGATTCGGATAAGCCGTTGATCGGAGAAGACGAATTGATCGAAGCAATCGAAACGCTCAAAGAAATGTCGGCGTCATTCGATTATGACAGCGTGATGTTCGTGCTCGAGTCGCTCGACGAGTATCGATTGCCGGACGAGCAAGCCGCGCGGATTAAAAAAGTGCGGGAGGCAGTCGCCAAACTCGATTGGGATGCGGTTCAGTCGGCATTGGAATGAAAAAAACGGGAGCGATTCACCGCCCCCATTTTTTTATCGCCGAAATTTGATCTTCTTCAAATCATTGTGTTGATGTCGTCTTCGACGGATGAGATCGTGCCGATGCCGAACTGCTCGACGAGGAGCTTTGCAACATTCGGCGAGAGAAATGCCGGTAATGCAGATCCGAGATGAATGTTTTTGACGCCGAGGAACAGCAATGCGAGCAATACAATCACCGCTTTCTGCTCGTACCAAGCGATGTTGTAAACGATCGGCAGTTTGTTGACGTCGTCGAGCTCGAACAACTCTTTCAATCGCAAGGCAATCAGCGCGAGCGAATACGAGTCGTTACACTGCCCGGCATCGAGCACGCGCGGAATCCCGCCGATATCGCCGAGCTCCTGCTTGATGTATTTGTATTTCGCACAGCCCGCCGTCAAAATCACGGTGTCTTTCGGCAACGCGCGAGCGAAGTCAGCATAGTACTGCCGAGACTTCATTCGACCATCGCACCCGGCCATCACGACGAATTTTTTGATCGCGCCGCTCTTGATCGCATCGATCACTTTATCGGCAACCGCAAACACCTGTTCATGAGCAAAGCCGCCGTTGACACTCCCCGCGCCTAAAGGCGGGGGATTCTTGAGTAACTAAACCAGCTTAATTCTCAAAGGACT
>CALGGX010000064.1 GCA_937916025.1 uncultured Selenomonadales bacterium | reverse complement strand
TCGCCGAAGCCGCCCGGGCGATATCGTTCGCGTCCGAGTATTGGCGGGCTTTGTGTACGATCTCGCGGCGGAACGCATTTGATTGAAACGATCGGAAGTGATTTTTATGATTGAAAGGCTCGCGAAATTGCTGAAATCTCTCGGGTTGACGATTGCATGCGCGGAATCCTGCACGGGCGGTTTGTTGACAAGTCGATTGACCGATATCGTCGGCAGTTCGGCGTATGTCAAAGGCAGTGTCGTTTCATATGCGGAAGAAGTGAAGATCAAATTGCTCGGCGTCGATCGGATGACGATTGAAAAACGCGGCGTGGTGAGCGTCGAAACGGCGATTGAAATGGCGGGCGGCGTTCGGCGGTTGCTCGAAACGGACATCGGAGTCGGAATCACGGGATATGCCGGTCCCGACGGCGAGGAAGTCGGCTTGGTTTGCATTGCGGTCGTGACGGCTGATTGTTGCAAGTCGGAGCAGTATCGATTTAAAGGCGATCGATCGGAGATCAAAATGCAGGCGTCGGATTATGCGGTTCGATTGCTCCTCGATTGCCTGCAATAAAACGAAAGGGGATTTTTTTTTGGATCATCTCATGAATATGGATTGGATGAGACTCTCGGAATTATTGTTCTTACCGACGTGCATTCTCGTCGCATCATTGACAATCGGCATTTCGATCAACCGCGTTTTGACTCAACGCATCGATCGCACGCTCAAAACCGAAGAAGGCACGGTCAAATCGATCTTCTTGCATGCGCTTCGCGGCATCCCGATCAATTTCTGCTTGATGAGCGGATTGTATTGGATCGTCAACACGAGCGAATTGCCGTCGGGACTCTCGCGCATTTTCTCTTACATTCTGTTCACTGTAATCGTCTTTACTCTGACGCGCGTCTTCGAGCGGACGCTGTCGGGAATAATTTCGGTCAGACTCTCCGGCACCGGCGACGCCACTTCTTCGACGCTCCTCAACACGATCTTTAAGACGGTCGTCTACGCTTCCGGCGTGCTGATCATTCTGCAATACTACGGCATTTCAATCGCGCCGATCTTGACGGCAATGGGCGTCGGCGGTATGGCGGTTGCGCTCGGTCTGCAGGAGACTCTTGCAAACATCTTTGCCGGACTTCAACTTATTCTCTCGAAACAACTTCGCATCAATGATTACATCAAACTCGCGAGCGGCGAGGAAGGTCGCGTCACGGATATTACATGGCGATTGACGACGATCATGCCGCCGTCGGAAGCCAATGTTGTCGTCATTCCTAACAAAAATATCGCCGGCGCAATCACAACAAATTACTCGCGTCCGCGCAACGACATCATCATCACCGTTCCGATCGGCGTTTCTTACGACAGCGATCTCGATCAGGTCGAGCGCGTGACACTCGAAGTCGCGCTCGAAGTTCAGAAGCGTACCGACAATTATGAGCCCATGCTTGACATTAACGGCATCGATCGCAATCCGCTCAAGCCCGCCGTCCGATTCCATACATTCGGCGATTCTTCGATCGATTTCAACGTCTTCCTTCACGCGCATCAATTCGACGTGCAATATCTGATGAAACATGAATTCATCAAAGGCATTACAAAGCGATATCGCGAAGAAGGCATCAACATTCCGTATCCGATCCGCACGGTTTTGACTGCCGCCGAGTAAAAAATTATTGCATTTAAACGGCTTTCGTTATATTATATTGCAGTCAAAAAAAACTTTTGGTTTGTCAACCAAGAATGATGAGGTGAGGAAATGGCTATTAAAAATGCGATAGCGGTGATGACCTCCGGCGGCGACAGCCCGGGCATGAACGCTGCGGCGCGCGCGGTAGTACGTACTGCTCTGTTTGAAGGCGTGAAAGTCTTCGGCATTCACAACGGCTACAAGGGCATGCTTAACGACGAGATCGAAGAACTCACCGCTCGGAGCGTGAGTGATCTGATCCAACGCGGCGGCACGTTCCTCGGCACGGCTCGTTGCAAGGAATTCAAGACCGTCGAGGGACGACGCAAGGGTCTCGACAATCTCGCAAAGCACGGCATTGAAGGTTTGGTCATCATCGGCGGTGACGGCTCGTTGACGGGCGGCTCGATGCTCTCTCGCGAAGGCGGCATTCCGATCGTCGGTTTGCCCGGCACGATTGACAACGACGTTTGGGGCACCGACTACACGATCGGTTGCGATACCGCCGCAAACACCGCCGTCGATGCAATTAACAAACTTCGCGACACCGCGTCCGCGCATCGCCGCATCATGGTCGTTGAAGTCATGGGTCATACTTCCGGCTGGCTCGCGCTCGTTTCGGGAATTGCTTCCGGCGCAGAGTTCGTCATCGTTCCGGAAGTCAAATACGATCTCGACGACATTTGTCGCCAGATCATCGAGTCCTACAAGGGCGGTCGCCGCTACAGCATCGTCGTCGTCGCGGAAGGCGCATGCTCCGGCGTCGGTTTGAAAAACGTCATTCAGGAAAAGACCGGCATTGACACTCGCGTTTCGATCCTCGGTCACATTCAGCGCGGCGGTTCTCCGTCCGTCGAAGACAGAATGAAGGCCTCGATGCTCGGCGAGCGCGCGGCTCTTGCGATCATCTCCGGCGCGTCCGATGTCGTTTTCGGTTTCGACGAGGGCAAAGTCGTTTCGATCAATCTGTTTGATTCGGTTTACAACAAAAAGACGCTCGATCCCGAGCTGGTTCGTCTTTCGAGTGTGCTCGTGTGATTGAACGAATTCGGAAAAATATTTGCGGCTCCGTCGATTTAAACGTCGGCGGAGTTCTTTGTTGTCGACGGCGGCTTTAAAAATGTTGACACTGCTTTTAAAGTTTGTTAAACTGCATTGAGGAAAATTAAGCGGAACTGATAAAATGACGATATATCCATTGACATGAATTATTGAATGAGGTGTTGATCATGAAAATTGGGGAGATCAGCTCCGCGCAATTGCCGTTGCCGACGGCGACAAATTCGTCGAGTGTTTCGGCGGATTCGGAATACGCGAAAATACTCGCAGAAAAAATTGCCAACGCGAGAACTGAAATGGAACAAATGGACGAGCTTCAAGACCGACTCGATGAAATTGCAGACTTACACGAAGAACTCACGGGCAAACGTCCGGACTCGTCGGAATCAAAAGAGACGTCGACCATCAAACGCTTCATGCCCGATGGTTCGATTCTCTTTTTGACTGTGCAAGACGGCAAGACAGTGCAGAGTTTCAAGAAGAAACCGCACCTCACGGTCGTCGCCGATCCTTCAGCTCCGAAGACGGCATCGGGTCAAGTTGCAACAAAGCTCGTGTCGAAGCCGCAACTCGATCTTGCCGATCTTTTGATGTGATCACTGCACGGTGCAAAGTTCCGTTCAGAGGCGAAATTTTCTGTGTTGAGGAAATAGACGATTTCGGGCACTGCCGCGCATTTAATGAGACGACATTCAGATCGTTCGGACGTGGCGGGCGTCGGAGTCAAAGGCTCCATTTCAAGCAAGGGATGGCGAATGCTCCTTGTTTGGCGCGATTCCAATGAGAAAGGAGTACTTACATGGCAGTAACAAATGTAATTCAACAACCGCAGATCGGTCTCAATGCTTACACTCAGATGAACAGTGTAAACAACAACAAGACATCGGCGGCAAATCAACAAAGTGCAGCTCCCGACCTTGGCGCGGCATATTCGGTGGACATTTCCGCCGCCGGACAACAGGCCGCTCAAGAGGCAGCGGAAGCTGATCAAAACCGGCAGGTTACCAAGGGGCTTACAAGCGATCAAGTAGACGCGCTCAAAGAAGACATTGCAACGAGCGAACAGACGATGCTCAACATCATGATCCAAGCCCTGCAGGACAGCAATGACAGACTTCAAGGCTGGCTCGACGATGGAATTGGACATTTCGACATCGGTGGATTGAAGATTGATACTTCAAGATTCGCAATGCCTGAAGTTGCAACGACTCCAGAGGAAGCTCAAGCGGCTATCTCGGAAGATGGAGACTGGGGAGTCAATGCTGTCGCGTCGAGAATTTTTGATCTCGCAAGCGCAATCGCTGGAAACGATCCAGAACAGCTCGAAAAAATGCGTGCCGCTGTCGAAGAAGGATTCAAACAGGCTGGAATCACTTGGAAGAAT
>CALGGX010000063.1 GCA_937916025.1 uncultured Selenomonadales bacterium | reverse complement strand
CGGGTGACGCCGTAATGATTGAGTCGTTTGAGAAAAGTTTTTGCATTGGCGAAGCCGAGCCCGAGCAATTCGCCGAGTTTTGCACGTCGTTCAACCGCATCGGGCGAGCCGTTCAGGCGATTGCCGACAAGATCGGACATTGAGAATTCTTCCGACGGCTCGAAAGTCAAGGTGCGGACACGATCGAGAGCGGCGCGGATTGCGTCGGGACTTGCCTGTTCGATGCCGATATCGTTATTGGCAATTGCGTCAAGTTTCGGCACGAAGGCGTGTTTGGCGTTGGGGAAGCGATCGGCGAGGAATTTACGAATGCGCTCGCCGGCGGAGTCGGGGTCGGTGAGGATGATGATACCGCGACGATTGTAGGCATGCTCGATGTCTTTCAGAGTGCGGCGATTGAGAGTGAAGCCGCCGGTGATGATGCAATCGGCTTCGACGGCGCGCTCGATCGCGACCACGTCCATCTTGCCCTCGACGATCAAAACTTCTTGGATCATTGGATCACCTCGATGAAAAATTAAGGATTGCTTTGCCCGATAAGTCATGCTGTCGTTGTGCCGACTGCTCGAAAAATCTCGTCATGAATGTCGTCGATGCCGCGCGGAACTCCGTCAATCGCGCACTTAATGATCGTCCAGCCGTATCGAGCCGCGATCTCTCTGTAAGACGCATGGCATCGACGAAGATACTCGCGATCAATCTCATGAATGTCGAACCGGTTTCGATTGATGATAAAACGCTCCGTGATCTCCGGCGGCATGTCGAGAAATATCACCGCGTCCGGTCGAGGCAATTGCAATTTATCATACTCGAAGTCGTCAAGCCAATCCAGAAACGCCTGCCGCTCGGTCGGATCGTCGATCTTCACCGCCTGATGCACCATGTTCGACGTCACATACCGATCGGCTATGATGATATCGCCCGCGTCGTAGGACTGCTTCCAATCCGCGCGGAACGACGCGTATCGATCGACGGCGTAAAACGTCGAGGCGGCGTACGGATTTACATCCGACGGATGCGTGCCGAACTCCCCGCGCAAATACATCTTTATCAGTGCCGAAGACGGCGATTGATAATCCGGAAATGAAATCTTGCGGACGCTCCGCGCGGACTGTTGCAACAATCGATCAAACAGCAATCGAGTTTGCGTCGCCTTCCCCGAACCGTCACTGCCTTCGATCACTATCAGTTTTGCCTTCATACATTCACCTCATTGTTTGAAACCGAGCTCGGCAGCACGTTTATCGTCTTCCCGCGCCTGCTCGTAATTGCCCAACTTCCGATAACAAATTGCGCGGTTGTGATAAGCTTCGGCGATGTTCGGATTTATCGCGATTGCTTTTTCATACTCCGCAATTGCCTCGACGTATTGCCGACGCATGAGATAAACATTGCCGCACCCGGCAATTGCAAACGCATTTTTCGAGTCGAGCGCAAGTGCCTTGTCAAAATCCGCCTGTGCCTCATCGTATCGTTCCAAAAGCCAATAAATTCCGCCGCGAGAAGCATATCGATTTGCGTCGTTCGGAGCGAATTCAAAAAACTTGGCAACTTCATTCGACGCCTTGTCGGCTTCTTTCAAAGTGGCGAATATGCATGCGCGATTTATATACGGCTTATAAAAAGTCGGATCGATATTCGTCGCCGCATCCAGATCGGCGAGTGCCTTCTTGTAATCTTTCAACATCATGTAAGCGTAGCCGCGACTGTTGTAACTCGCGAGAACGTCCGCTCCGGCATCGATCGCTTTTGTCAGATCGGGAATTTCGCGAGTGAATTGCCCGAGAAATCCGTAAGCCCTCCCGCGCACGGCATATGCCGCCATGTTTTTCGGATTCAACTCGATTGCCTTGTTGCTGTTGTCGAGCGCGCGTTGATATTCGCCGATCTCGTTCAATTGCCGGGCTTCTTCAACCAATCGCGCGGCTTCAAATACATCATCATATTTTGTCGGCTGAACGGAAGTCTCGCTTTTTTTTGCCGATTCGCGCTCAAAATTGAACACCATATGCCTGCCGCCGTCGGCATCGACTTTGAATTCGAAATGCAGAGACGTGAGCAAAAAAATCGTCGCCACAATCGTAATCAAAATCATACGCAGTTTTATGACGGATTTGTCTTTGGACGGATCTTCGATTTGTTTATCGGATATATCCGAATAGGTTTTGTCGTCTTTCATGATTAAATCGCCTCCGATCATCGTTGCGTTCTTCAAAATTTTCGCCGCAAACTCCGCAGACCGCTTCCGATTGCGCGTATGATCGGCGGAAGAATTTTCGAGCCGATATACAAAACCAAAATCGCCGTCAAGATCGTCAGCACAATAAAGATGCCCTTCAGCGACGCCGCAATCACCGCCAGCGATTTTGAAATGCCCGCCAAACTCAACACCGGCTCGACAATCGGTTGCACGGTCGAAATCAATTCATCCAACGTCGCTCACTCCTCTCAAACTCACTTCTTTACAAATCCAAATGACGCCGCGCGATCAAGATCACTTTGCGCCGCTTTCGGATCGCCCGTCAATCGACGGCAGACTCCGCGATTGTAATATGCGGCGGCATAGTTCGGATTTAATTCGATTGCACGAGTGTTGTCTTCAATCGACTTTGCATATTCGGTCATATTCAAATATGCCCCGCCGCGATTGTAGTACGGCTCGGCAGAAGTCGGCGAGAGCTCGATTGCTTTCGTCAGGTCGATAACTGCCGATTTATGATCGAATGAATGTTCATAAGCCAATCCGCGATTGTAATATGCCAAGGCATTGTTTGTATCAAGCTCAATGGCGCGAGTGTAATCTTTAATCGCCTGCGCGTAATCTTTCATTTCGGCATAACCGTTGCCGCGAAAAGTATATGCCATGGAGTTGTTGGGATTTAAATCGATCGCCTCGGTGGCAACGCGAATCGTTTCGGCGTATTGTTTTTGATTGAAGAATTGCGTTGCCTGTTCGACCTTTCGATTTGATTGCTCTATTTTTACTATCGGATCATTAATCGATGACGTGTCTGAAACCGAACGCCGATCGTTTCCGGATTTTTCGCGATAAACGTCAATTATCATGTGTTTGGTTCCGTCGGCGTCTGCAGTAAATTCCAAGTGCACCGAAGTGAGAAGAACTCCGCCGATCAAAATTGAAGCTCCCAACATTAATGTCCGCAATAACTTCATTTTATCCAAAATCGAGCCCTCCCGTCGAAAAAACAACCGAACGATCAAATCTTCAACATTTGCGTCACGAACGTCCGAAGCCGTTCCTGCAAAACCATCACGTTGTAAAGCAATGCCTCCGATTGCGGGCGTAACTTCGTGTAATGAAATTGCGGCGAGTGCGTCACCATATAGTCTGTCGGATATGGAATCACTTCCACGCCCTGCTGCCGGAAATTCAGCACCGCGCGGCGCATGTGAAACGCCGAAGTCACGAGCAACGGGCGATGCAACCCGCGCTCGCGCATGATCTCAACCGAGAACTTCGCATTCTGCGTCGTGTTGATGCTCCGCGTCTCGACTATAATATCGTGCTCCTCGACGCCGAGCGAGCGCAATACACGACTCGCAATCTTCGCCTCCGCGCCGGTATCGGAATAAACCTGCCCGCCGCTCAGCAAGATCGGTATGTGCAATCGCCTCTGCAATCGCACCGCCGCCAGCACCCGACTCGCCGGACTCGAACACAACGTGCCTTCGCCGTCAACGTCCGGCATGTCGGGCAGCGCGCCGCCGCCGAGCATGATGATCACGTCCGCATCGAGCGTCGAAATATCCGAAGGCGGAGTATAAACGCTCTCGAGCGAACCCATCACTTTTTCGGCAACAAAGCCCGTGCAAAGCAAATACAACATCAGATCGAGTGAGACGATCACCGCCGCCAATTTCGGATCGTGTTTGCACTTCAGGCAATACGCCGCAACGAGGAAAAATGCAACGATGAAAATGCCCGGCGGCAAAATCCAACTCGCTCCGAATTTCAAGAGGTAAACCAAAAGCAGTTCTCCTTATCGGTTGAAAACAACATTGATTTTTTGTATAATCGCGTCGAAAACGATTTTTGAGGAGAGATCGACGATGGCATTCATTGAGAAAAAGACTGTCAAGGCGCAAAACAAGGCGGGCGGCAAGGGCGAAATCACAATCGAACACCTGCTTACACCGAACGAGCTCGACGGCAAATGTCTGATGTTCGCGAAAGTAACCGTCCCGCCCGGCGCATCGCTCGGAGTTCATCCGCACAAGGGCAACACCGAGACCTATCACATTCTGCAGGGTAAAGCACTCTACAACGATAACGGCGAAGAAGTTCAAATCGACGCGGGCACCACGACCTTCTGCCCCGACGGCGAAGTCCACGGCATCGAAAATATCGGCGACGACGATCTGATCTTCATCGCGCTGATCATCAGCAAGTGATTTTATTGCGGTTAACCTTCCGCCTTACCAAAAAGTGAGTTCAAATCAACGGTCAAAGAGCCGTTTTCAGGGCGCACTGCCCCTCGTCGTAACGCGAGCTTTTGCTGTCTGATGCAGGCGTTAATCGGTGTAAGTAAGCTGAAGCCGAAAGGCAACCGTGTAAGGGCAATTTGGCAATGCCTTCGAGCAGTTTTTGTTCTCGAGAATCCCTTTTGGGGAATGTCAATGCGAGACGAGTTTTCGCATTTCATGCTCATGTTCGGCGGCGAGCTCGATCAAGTATCGCCCGACCGCATCCTTCCAACTCGGCAGACGCTCGAAACCGGCGTCGTCGAGACTTTTTTTGCTCATCCGAGAGTTTTTCGGACGCACCGCCTTCGTCGGATAAGCATCGGACTCGACCGGCACGACTTGCGTAGAAACTTCCGCCTGCCGAAATATCTCCGCCGCAAACTCCGCCCAACTGCAATATCCCTCGTTCGTCGCGTGATAGACGCCGTATCGATCTGTCTGAACCATCTCGACAAGCAATCGAGCGAGATCGGCAGTGTATGTCGGCGACCCGATTTGATCGTCGACGACCGTCAATTTGTCTCGCGTCTCGCTCAACCGAAGCATCGTCCGAACAAAATTCTTGCCGTTGATGCCGAACACCCACGATATCCGAACGATGAAAAACTTTTCGAGAATCCGTTCGATCGCTTCCTCGCCCGCGAGTTTCGATCGACCGTACGCATTCGTCGGAGCTTTTGGCGAGTCAATTTCGTACGGCAGAACTCCGTCGCCCGGGAAGACATAATCGGTGCTGATGTGCAGGAGTTTGATGTCGAGCTCGCGACAGGTTTCTGCAATTGCCTCGACCGCGCCCGCATTCACCGACATCGCCAAATCCGGCTCGTCTTCCGCTCGATCGACTGCAGTGTAAGCAGCGCAATGAATGATCGCGTCCGGTTTGTGTTTCGATATGAATTGCCGAATGCCCGCCGCGTCTGTCAAATCAAAATCACGCCGCGCGGCTCCGATTGCCTCTGTATTTCGCTTCGCCAACTCGCGCATCACATCGAAACCGAGTTGCCCCGTTATTCCCGTTACCATTACTTTCATGCTGCTGCCTCCTGTCTGTCGACAATTTTTCTTCTTAATTTCGATTGGCAAAAAAATTTTCCTGCCGTCAATTTTGAACACAATTTATTTGCACCGCGCGGCAGGATTTTTTTTTACGATTGCAAATATATCATGAATATCAATCAACCGACGGAGGAGGTTTTAAATTGAATGCGCTGACAATCCGGCAGAAAATCTTTTTCGTTTTCACCATGCTGATCATCGCTTTCATCGGCAACGGAGTGTATTCGGCGTACAGTCTCTCGAGCACGAACGACGGCGCGCTTCGGATCGCGACGGAACATCTTCAAGGCGTAATCTCCGCGTCCGAATCAAGTCGCGCAATGAGCGATTATCGTCAGGGAGAATTCGCCGTCATCGACGCGACGACTCTGCCCGCGCGAATTCACGCCGCGCAACAGACGAAAAAACTCGCCGATCAGATCGACATCACTTTCGACAACATCGCACCGCAATTATCCGGCAAAATCGCCGACGAGTTCAACGAAATGCGAAACATTTGGAATCAATACAAATTAAATTCGATGAAAGTGATCGATCTCGCCAAAAAAGGCAACATTCCCGAAGCTCAACATCTGATTGAAACTTCGAGCGACAATTACGATCAGATCGGCATGAAACTCAATCGCATTCTCGACAATCGAAAAGACTTCATTCACGCCGAGACGGTTCAGTCGACCGAGCGGTTCAATCAAACGCGCATCATTTTGATCATAAGCATCGTCGTCGTCGTGTTGTTTTCGATCTTCATGGCAATGGCGTTGTGCTCGTCGATCCTTAATCCGATCAAGTATTTGACTGAAGTGTCGAAAGAGCTGGCGTCCGGCAATTTGATGATCAAAGCGCACTCGGATTCCAATGACGAGTTCGGGCAGTTGACAAAAGTCTATGCCGAGACGATCGAAACGCTCCGCAAACTGATCGAAAACATTCAGCGCAATGCATCGGATGCGGCAAATTTCGCCACGCAATTGAACGAAAACGCGGATCAATCGGCATTGGCAACTCAACAAGTCGCGAATTCGATCGGCAATGTCGCCGCGAATGCCACCAAGCAGGGCGAGGCTGTCGAAAAATCGTCGGCAGAAATTCGCGCGTTTGCGGAATCCATTCAAGCATTTGAAGACAAAGCAATCGCATCCGTGGAAGCGGCGAAGTCCGTCGAGGAAATTTCAGCCAAAGGACAGACGGCAATCGAGAGTGCGATTGAGCAAATGTCCGAGATTGCAAAATCGACGGCGGTTTCTGCCGAAGTGATCAAAAAGCTGGCGGAACGCTCGAACGAGATCGGCGCAATCAGCAGCACAATTGCCGATATCGCGTCACAAACCAACCTTCTCGCATTGAATGCGGCGATCGAAGCGGCGCGTGCCGGCGAGCACGGCAGAGGCTTCGCCGTTGTTTCCGATGAAGTTCGGAAGCTGGCAGAGGCTTGCGATGAAGCCGCGCGGAAAATTGCGGCGTTGATCAGCGTAATTCAACAGGATACCGATAACGCCGTCAAGGAAATGGAAAAGGGAACGGCAGATGTCGAGAACGGCAAAACGGTCGTGGCGGAAGCCGGCAACTCGTTCACGACAATTGCAAATGCGGTCTCGGATTTGACAACGCATGCGGAAGGTATCTTGAATGAAGCAAAGAGTTCGCTGAAGCGCGTCGATAAACTCGTCGGTTCCATGGACGAACTGAACCGCTCGAGTCAAGACGTATCGGCAGAAACGGAATCGGTATCGGCGGCGACGGAACAACAA
>CALGGX010000062.1 GCA_937916025.1 uncultured Selenomonadales bacterium | reverse complement strand
GCGCGAGCGGCATCGGCTGAATTTCCTCGTCGATGAAAATGCCGCGCGGATTCGGCGAGATCGACGCATCTCCGTCAAAGCCGGCGAGATCATCGGCAAGCTCTACGATGCGCTGCAACATTCTTACATCAAACCCGAAGCCGCCGAGACGATCGACGCGCTCAACAAGCTCTGCGTGCGGCTGGTGTTCTGCCTTTACGCCGAAAATGCCGGGCTTTTTGACAAAAAGTCGTTTTGCAATTATCTCAACGGTTACAAAACACCGCAATTGCGTGCCGCGTTGATTCGGCTGTTTGCCGTGCTCAATCAATCGAAACGCGAGCGCGACCCGTATCTCGAAGACGAGCTTCAGAAATTTCCGTACGTCGACGGCGGATTGTTTGAAGACGGCGATATCGAAATTCCCAACTTCAACGAAGACAGTCGGTTTGAATTGCTGACGCGCGCCGCCGATTTCGATTGGGCAGAAATTTCGCCGCCGATCTTCGGCGCAATCTTCGAGGCGACGCTCAATCCCGAAACCCGACGCACCGGCGGTATGCATTACACCTCGATTGAGAATATCCACAAAGTGATCGATCCGCTCTTCCTCACACATCTCCGAGACGAGTTCGAGCAATGCGGCGACGATCCCGAGCTGTTGTCGGCACTTCAAAACAAAATCGCCCGACTGAAATTCTTCGATCCGGCGTGCGGTTCCGGCAACTTTTTGACTGAAACTTACATCAAGCTCCGCGAGCTCGAAGACAAAATCCTGAAACGTCTGCCGGACTCGACAATCCAAGTGTCGATCGGTCAATTCTACGGCATCGAGATCAACAACTTCGCCGTTGCCGTCGCCAAAACCGCGCTCTGGATCGCCGAATCGCAAATGATTGCCGAAGACGCGCGGCGAGATCGTCTGCCGCTCCGAACGTCCGCGCACATCGTCGAAGCCAACGCGCTCAAGATCGATTGGCGCGAAGTCATTCCCGACGGCGTCGACTTCATTATGGGAAATCCCCCGTTCCTCGGCGCGTCGATGATGAATGCAACTCAGAAGGCGGAGGTCGTCGCGATCCTCGGCAAAGGCAAGCTCATTAACTCGGTTGATTATGTCGGCGCGTGGTATCACAAGGCGGCGGCTATCATGGTCGGCACCAAAATCCGCGCGGCTTTCGTTTCTACAAATTCGATCACGCAAGGCGAGCAGGTCGCGCCGCTGTGGAAGAGGCTCCTCGGCGAATACAAAATCTGCATCGACTTTGCTTATCGTACTTTCAGATGGGAGCAGGAGCGCGACGACGAGCAACAGCCGCGCGAGCCGGAAAAAGATCGTAAGCGGCTGAAACAGGCGGCGGTTCATTGCGTCATCATCGGCTTCAGCAGTGCACAACTCGAGCGGCATCGGATTATCTTCGACGGCGAGCGGATTATCGAAGCAGAAAATATCAATCCGTACCTCGTCGATGCGCCCGATATTCTTGTTGAGAGTCGCGCGACGCCGCTCTGCTCTAATGCTCCGCGAATGGTTTATGGCAACAAGCCTTCCGACGGCGGTAATTTAATTCTGTCTGAAGCCGAGCGCAATCAATTATTGAAGACCGATCCGAAGCTCGAAGTGTGCATTCGACGCTATATTGGCGGCAAAGATTTTATTAATCAAAACGTGATCCGATATTGTCTGTGGTTGAAAGACATCGAGCCCGGCGTATATCGAAAGAGCCGCGAGATCATGCGTCGACTTGATGCAGTCCGAGAGTTTCGCGCGGCAAGCACATCGAAAGACACTCGAGACAAAGCGGATGTTCCGTATCTGTTTTTCCGAACGCCGCAAACCGACGCCGATTATCTCTGCCTGCCGCAAACTTCATCGGAGCGTCGAAAATACCTTCCGATCGGATTTTTTGATCGATCGTTCATCGCCATCGATACGGTTTTGATCGTTCCGAACGCGACTCTGTATCACTTCGGTGTACTGGTGTCTTCGGTGCACATGGCATGGATGCGCGCGGTCGGCGGACGCTTCGGCACGGGATATCGATATTCGACATCGGTAGTTTACAACAACTTCCCATGGTGTTCGCCCTCTCCTGCAATTGAACGGACGGCACAACGCATTCTCGACGTGCGCGCGAAGTTTTCAAAC
>CALGGX010000061.1 GCA_937916025.1 uncultured Selenomonadales bacterium | reverse complement strand
AAAAAGAAAACATGCCAGAGTCGTGCGCCGAGCAATCCGAACAAGCCGCCGATCATTCCGATGTCGACGAGATGTTTTTCATAGCCGCGTCCGTCGACCTTGGCGAAGAAATATCCGACGCCGGTCGCGAGAAGAATCGACAACGCGAGCACCGCGCCGTAAGATCGAACCGGGAAGTCGCCGATGAATGCAATGTATTGATGCATGCAATCGCCTCCGTGATCATTTTGTTGACAATATAAATCGAGATCAATAAAATGACAACATCTTAAATCGGGAGGCTTGACGGAATGAAAAAATTCCGAACGGTTTTGTTGACAATATAAATCGCGATCAATACTATTGCAGATGAGAGGTGACGATTATTGATTGACAAGTTGCAAGCGATTGAGGATCGTTTTTTGGAATTGGAATCGATGTCGGGCGATCCGTCGATCATTGCCGATATTGCCCGATTTGCGAAAATCAATCGCGAGCACGCGTCTCTCGAGCCGATCGTTTCCAAATTTCGGACATACAAACAAATTCTCGCCGATATCGAAGAAGATCGATTGTTGCTCGAAGAGGCGGACGAAGAAGAATTGCGCTCGATGTTGAACGGCGAATTGTCTGCCCTCCGACGCGAGCGCGAAATGCTCGAGAGCGAGTTTCCGCTACTGCTTCTTCCGAAAGATCCGAATGACGAGAAGAATGTCATTGTCGAAATACGCGGCGGCGTCGGCGGAGAAGAGGCGGCACTGTTTGCGGGCGATCTGTTCCGGATGTACACCCGTTATTCCGATCGTCAAGGCTGGCGAACGGATATCGTTGACGCGAGTCCGACTTCGATCGGCGGCTTTAAAGAAATCTCGTTCACCGTCGACGGCAACGGCGTGTTCAGCCGTTTGAAATACGAGAGCGGCACGCATCGTGTTCAGCGCATTCCCGTCACCGAATCCGGCGGGCGCATTCATACTTCGGCGGTGACGGTTGCCGTATTGCCGGAAGCGGAAGAAGTCGATGTCGAGATCAATCCGAACGAGCTTCGCATCGACACGTATTGCGCGAGCGGCGCGGGCGGTCAGTACGTCAATCGAACCGAAACGGCAATCAGAATTACGCATCTGCCGACGGGGATCGTTGTTCAATGTCAAGACGAGAAATCGCAACTCAAAAACAAAGAGAAGGCAATGCGCGTTTTGCGTTCTCGAGTGCTGGATGCGGCGCGACGGGAGCAGTCGGAAGCGATTGCGGCGGATCGAAAAAATCAAGTCGGCTCGGGCGATCGCTCGGAGCGAATTCGGACGTATAATTTTCCGCAGGGGCGAGTAACCGACCACCGCATCGGTCTGACGCTTCATAAACTCGATGCGGTATTAAACGGCGAGCTCGACGAGATTATCAATGCATTACTTACTGCCGAGCAATCTAAGCGGCTGTCGACGGTTGACAGCGGCATGGCAAAAAAATCTTCCGTGTGATACAATTTCGCCTGCATCGGAAGGAGTGATCACATGGAAAAAACAATTTACGACGGCGTTGAGATCGCGTTTGTCGGGCTCGATGATGTTACGGCGGACGAGCCGAAGCATTACGTCGATTATGTCCGCGAGCATACGACGCAACCCGTCACCAAAATCGAAGTCGTCGGACTCGAAGACGGCAAAGTCGATGTCAATTACGAATTGCAGGGTCCGAAATTTGAGCGCATTCGGCGCATCACGGGATATTTAACCGGCGATCTCAATTCATGGAACAACTCGAAACGTTCCGAAGAGCATGATCGCGTCAAACATGAAGTTGTATATTAAAAAAAAAAAAATGGAGCTCGCCGCGCGGCGGGGGTTTTTT